>CAMKAP010000005.1 GCA_946410505.1 uncultured Clostridia bacterium | reverse complement strand
GCCGGTCTCGATCACGTTGCCGCAGGCGCAGCGAATGGTGGTCGGTTTGTAGTTGGGATGGATCCCTGCTTTCATTTTGCGTACGCTCCTCAATCAAAGGCTGCCATGATTGTGCCCTCGCGAGCAGGCATAGTTACATGGCGCAAAGCGAAGTATAGCACAGCGGTTTCCGTTTTGCAAGAATTTTTTCGCAGAAAACCGGGCTTTTTTCTCAAAAATCCGGGGAAAGGCTCACCGCTTCTCCGGCGGAGAGGAAATAGAGCACGCACTCGCGCACGGGCTTTTTGCAGATGCGTGTGAGCGCCCGGGCGTAGGCGCGAAGCTGCCCTGCATAGAATTCTGCCCGCTGTTCGCAGGCGGCCCGGCCGCACAGCCGATCCGTCTTGTAATCGATGACGGTGATCTGCCCGTCCTCCTCCAGATAACAGTCCACCACGCCCTGCAGCAGAAGCTCTTCGCCGCGCTCGCCCCCAAAGACCTCGGAAGCGTCAATGAGCAGGGAGAACTTGAATTCCCGCCGAATCTCCTCGGCGTGCAGCATCCGCTGCCCCAGGGGAGAAGCAAAGAGCGCGCAGATGGCCTGGGCATCCACGGCGGCTGCCTCCCGGTCGCTGAGATAGCGCTCGCGGCGCAGGCGTTCGATCTCCCCGGCTGCCAGCTCCGGGTTTGCGCCCTTTGAGAAATCCATGTACTGGAGCACCAAATGGGTAGCGGTGCCGCGCTCAGCCCCGGACAGGGGCTTTTGCTCCCGGGTAAAGTCCGGCATCCGGAAGGGCCGGTGCCGCTTCGGCGCCAGGTCCTGCGCGTCGGGATCTGCCTGCGCGCGGCCCTTGAGTTCCGTGGCGGTGACCTTGGAGGGCAGAAGCTCTGCCGCCGCGTGGGGATAGCGGAAGGAGAGCCTGCGCCGCAGCTCTTCGAGGGCGAGTGCGTCCTCTGCTTCCTCCTCCGCCGGCGCATCTGCCGTCTCTTCCTCTTCCTCGGGATCGGCGATGCGCAGGCGCAGGTGCTCCCCGTCGGAGAGCGCCGCACTGAGGAGCCAGTCGGCCGGGGCCTTGGCCCGGGAGAGCACCTCCACCGCCATGGGGCGCGTCAGGGTGCTCTGCGTCTCCTGCGCGGCTTTGTCCGGGTCCTTGAACCCGGCAGTGATGTAAAGCCGCTCTTTCGCGCGCGTCATGGCCACATACAAAAGACGCAGCTCCTCCGAGAGCATTTCCCGCTCCAGCCGCAGCTTCACGGCGCTCCGGGCCAGGGTGGGGTACTCCACTCTGCGCGCAAGATCGGTGTGCTTCGGCCCCAGCCCCAGAACGGGATGCACCAGCACGGCGGCGGCGCTGTCCCGGCGGTTGAACTGCCGGGCGGTGTCGCAGAGAAAGACCACCGGGAATTCAAGCCCCTTGGACTTGTGGACCGAGAGAATCTGCACAGCGGCAGCCCCGTCGGAGCCCATGGCCGGCTCCTCGCCCCTGGCGGCCAGACGCCGCAGCCAGAGCACATAGCGGTGCAGGCCCCGGTAACCTGTGGCTTCGAAGCGCTCGGACAGCTCCACCATGGCCAGGACTCTCGCGCGGCGCTGCTCCCCGTCGGACATGGCAGAGCACACGGCGATCAGGTCCATCTCCTCGATCAGCAGCCAGGTCAGCTCGGCGGCCCGGAGATCCGGGGCCTCCCGGCGCAGCCGCTCCAGCAGCGTGAGAAAGCTCCGGGAACCTTCGTTTTCCTGCGCGTCCAGCGTCAGGGCGGTATAGAGATCCGTCTGCCGGTCCCGCGCGCGGATGCGGGCCAGGTCGTCTACCGTGAAGCCGAAGGCGGGGGAGCGCAGCACGGCGATGAGCGGGATGTCCTGATGGGGGTTGTCCACCACGGCCAGCATGTTCAGCAGGGCGGAGACCTCCACACTGCTGTAATAGCCGCCGCCCTGGCCGCTGCCCACGGGCACGCCCGCGCGGGCAAGCTCCCGACGGTAGATGCCGCCCACGGTGTTCACCGAACGCAGCAGCACCGCAATGTCCCCGTATCGGATGGGGCGGCTGGCGCCCCGCTCCGTGACCGTCGCGCCGGAGTCCACCAGACGGCGGATCTGCGCGGCTACGAAGCGGGCCTCCACGGCGGTCTTGTCCGGACTCTCCTCGTCGTCCCCTCCCCTGGGAAGACGCAGCAGCGTCAGCTCCGGCACAGGGCCGGGGCCTGCGTAGTCCGCCCCATAGCGCAGGGCGGCCGCGGCGTCGTAGTCGATGTCGCCGAGGGCCCTGGACATGCAGAGGGAAAAGACCGCGTTGGCCCCCTCCAGGATCTCCCGGCGGGAGCGGAAGTTCTCCCGCAGCAGGATGCGGCGCGGTTCGCCGGGGGCGGGTTCGTCGGCATAACTCTCGTATTTCTCGGTAAAGATCGTGGGGTCTGCCAGACGGAAGCGATAGATGGACTGCTTCACGTCGCCCACCAGGAAGAGGTTTTTCCCTTCCCTTGACACGGCGCGGAAAATCAGATCCTGTACCCGGCTCACGTCCTGGTATTCGTCCACCATGATCTCGGTGTATCGCTCGGAAACGCGGCGGGCAAGCTCGGTGGGGCTGCCGTCCTCCTCGGTGAGGAGGCGGGCGGTCATGTGCTCCAGGTCGGCGTAGTCCACCAGATTGGCACGGCGCTTGTCGCGCTCATAGTCTTTGTCAAAGTCCAGCACCAGATGCAGCAGCGCGGACATGGCAGGCGCGGTGGCCGCCATGTCGCTCAAAAGTTTATTCGAATCGGCGGAGAAGACCGCGGCCAGGCTCTCCATGGCTTTCTTGCAGGCCTCGCGCCGGTCACGCACGAACTTCGCCGTCTCGGGATCATCGTATTTGAGCAAGCTGTTCAGCCTGGGAAAGGGGATGGGGAAGGCCTCGCGGGCCGCATCCCAGCCCAGGGCGAGGCGGCGGCGCAGATCCCGCAGCGCTGCGGCGGTCTCGTCGAAGCTGCCGTAATAGGCTTTTTTGATCTTTTCATCCCTGCAGCAGAGGGGCATCAGCCGGTCAAACTCCGAGCACCAGTAGTCTGCGCGCTCTGCGGCCCGGTCCAGCAGCTCCCGGCCCCAGAGGGTCTCGCCGGCGTCGGCGGCGGGCGTGTGCAGCAGCTCCACCTGCTCTGCCGCCCAGCGCTCGGGCCGGGCGTGGCACTGCATCCGGTCATAGAGGGAGAGCACCAGCTCCGCAAGCCGTCGGTCGTCCCGCCCGGCGCCCACGGTATCGGCCAGCAGGGAGAAGCCGGGCAGCTCCTCCTGCTTTTCGTAGCAGCGCTCCAGCGTCCGCTCCAGCGCGGCGGCCTTCATGGCGGCGGCGCGCTCCTCGTCGGCGATCTTGAAATCCGGGCTCAGGCCGATGCGGTGAGCGTTTTCCCGCAGGAGCGCGGCGCAGAAGCTGTGGATCGTGCCGATCTGCGCCCGGCGCACCAGGGCGCTCTGGCGGCGCAGGCGGCGGCTGCCGGGATCGGCGGCCAGGGCCTCGCTCAGCTCCTGCGTGATGCGGCCCCGCAGCTCCGCCGCGGCGGCGCGTGTAAAGGTGATGATCAGAAAGCTGCTGAGATCCGCCGGATTCTGTTCGTCGCGGATATAGTGCATGAGCCGCTCGGTGAGCACCTTGGTTTTGCCGCTGCCGGCGCCGGCGGAGACCAGAACGGCTCCGCCGCGGCACTCGATGGCGGTTTTCTGTGCAATTGTGGGTTTGAAGTCAGCCATGGGCATCACCCTCCGGCCGGTCGAGACGCTGTTCCTCCAGCATCCCCCAGACCTGCTTGTCGGTATAGCGCGGCATATAGCGCACATGCTCGCCGTTTTCGCCGTCGGCGAAATGACAGGCGTCAAAGTATTCGCAGTTGAGGCAGGCATTCTCCTGCTGGCTGCGGTAGTAGGGATCGGCGGCGATGCTGCCCCGGCTGAGGGCCTGGGCCATGTCGCCTAAAGTCTCGCGGATATGGCGCGACAGCTCGCCCAGCCTTTCCAGGGAGGCCACCGCGTCCGCCCCGGCTTTCCCGTTTTTGAATTTGACCGGGATGTAGCGCTTGTCCTCGCCCTTCTCCCAGGCCTCCATCGCGGCCGGGTCATCCAGAACCAGGCCGCTGCGCCGCAGCTTGTCCCGCCGCTGCTTTTCCGCCTCCCCGTCATCCACGTCGGCGTCGAGGGAGAGCAGGAGATTGCGGGCCGGAACGTACATCACGCCCGCCGGGACGATCTCCTTCCCGTAGCGGCCCGCGCCGTCGGCCTGAAGCGCGAAGAGGTAGAGCAGCATCTGCAGCCCCATGCCGTACCACACGTCGGAGAGGGAGAATTTTTTTACGCCGGTCTTGTAGTCCACCACGCGCAGGTAGAGCTTCCCCTCGTGCACCCAGCCGTCCACCCGGTCGGCGATGCCGGTGAGGGTGACGGAGGCACCGTCCTTTGTCAGTTCCACCGGGCGCATATCCTCCGCCTTGGAGAAATCCAGCTCGAAATCCAGCGGCACGAAGTCCGAGCGCCGCAGCTCGCCCGCCATATCGTCCACCACCCGGTGCACATCCTGGCTCAGACGGCGGAAGAGATGGGTGAAGCGGGGGCTCTTTTCCCGGAAATCGTCCAGCTCCTCATGCACATAGGAGCTCACCCGCTGCTCGGTCAGGGCGTGCAGCTCCTCGTCCGTGAGGGCGGCAAAGCCGCCGCGCCACGCCGCGTCCCGGGCCACATGCTCCAGCACATAGTGCATGAAGGTGCCGATCTCCGGCGGGGTGAAGCCCGCCGGCTCGTATTTTTTGGCCCGCAGGCCGTATTCGCAGAAATAGGCAAAGCGGCAGGAGGCAAACTTGTCGATGCGGGAGGCGCTCAGGCGCAGCCTGCTGCCGTAGAGGGCGCGCACCGCCTCCGGGCTGAGCCGACCGCGGCTCATTTCCGCGGCCGATTCCAGACGGCGGAAGCGCTCGGGCGCCTGCGCGCGGAACCAGGAGGCAGCGGCCCGGGCGGCGGGGCCGCCGCCGTGCAGCGCCTGGGCTGCCAGCGTGAGCGCCGGGCCGGGCGCGGAGAGACGCAGCGCGTCCGCAGCGGGGCTCTCCACCGGAAGGTCGAAGAGGGCCTTTGCACGGCTGAACACCAGCGAGGGCCGCAGGGCCTCGCCGTCCGCGCCGGTGACAGGGTAGCTCAGCTGCAGACCCCGGTCCGGCAGGGTCAGGCAGCTGTAGATAAGCGAGAATTCCCGCCACAGCTCGCCCTCGCCGGCGCCCAGATCAATGTCCAGCGCCAGAAGCCTCTCCCGCTCCTCATCGGTAAAGACGCGGTTTCCGTCGTCGGCCGGCGGGAGCCGATCATCGCTGGCACCCAGCACCAGCAGATGCCGGATCGTGCGGCGGCGCATCCGGTCGAAGTCGCCCGCGGAGACCCGGTCCAGCGCCACGGGAATGAGACCCACGTCGTACTGGCTCAGCATCCGCAGAAAAAGCCGCCCGAAGTCCCACATGTCCATGCGGGTATCGCCCAGGATGGCGGCAGCCTGCTCCAGCGCGGAGACCAGCAGCTCCCAGAGCTGGCGATATTCCGCGGCCAGAGCCTGCCGTCCGCCCGCCTCCAGCGCGGCGGAGCGGTCTTCCAGCTGCTTCGGCAGGCGCAGTTCCTCCAGGTAGGCGCTCAGCGCCGCGGCCTGCTCTTCCGCCGTCTCCGCGGCGAGACCCCGCTGCCGGAAGCGCAGCAGGGGATCGGCCAGCTTCCGGCGCAGACGGTTCAGCTCCCGCAGCCTTTCCTCGGTGCCCTCGTCGTATTCATTGCCATAGCCCTCGGGATGCTGCCGCCAGTCGCCTTTGCGCTCCCAGGCCCAGGCGCGAAGCTGCCATTTATAGATATAGTCGGCCAGAAGGTCGCATTCTTCCGTGTCGAGCCCGGTCAGACCCGTGCGCATATAGCCGATCAGATCGTCCACATCCCAGCCGCCCTCCAGGATCTCATAGGCCAGGGAGAGAAGCGCGGGCAGCGGCTTTTGCAGCAGCTCGCTGCGCCGGGCGGTGAAGAGGGGCACGCCGTAGTGCGCAAATACGCTCTCCAGCGTCCCGCGATAGTCCTCAAAGCCGCGCACCGCGATGGCAATGTCCCGCCAGCGGAAGCCGCCGTCCCGCACCAGCTCCAGCACCCGCGCCGCCGCCAGCTCACACTCTGCGGTGATGCTCTCGGCGGCGGCGAGGCGGATGGGCGGGGCCTCGCCCTGCCAGGTCTCCCGGGACCAGGAGAACATATGCTCGCTGTAAAAGCGCAGCGCGTCGGGCTTGGAGGCCCCGCGCATACACTCCGTGCGTGTCTCGGCGCCCGCCTCCCGCGCCGCCTCCAGCAGGCGGCGGCAGGAGATGCGCGAGAGGGCAAAGACCTCGCTGTCGCTCTCCAGATCGTCCACCGTCATGCAGACCGTGAGCTTTACGCCCCGGCGCAGCAGCGCGGCGAGCACCTCCTGCTCCTGCCGGGTAAAGTCGATGAAGCCGTCCACATAGACGTGGTTCTCCGGCCCCAGGTCGGAGTCGGCGATCTTCTCCGCCAGCACGCTGAGCCGGTCGGCGGGATCGGCCCGCCCGTTTGCCACAACGGCGTCATAGGCGCTCAGGATCAGCGACAGGTCAAAGAGCTTGTCGCCGAGGCTGTCGTCACAGGCCGCGGCGGCATCTTCCAGCATCTCGGGCGTGATGCAGGCGCTCTTCAGCTCGTCCACGGCGGAAAGCATCATGCTCTGCAGCTCGCTTTTGCGCCGCGCCGCGTCGTAGACCCGCAGCCGGGAACCCACCTGCTCCAGCGCCAGCGCCATGCACAGCAGGCGCCCACCCTTGTCCAGCCAGCGGACGGCCGCGCCGCCCTGCTGCTGCAGCACCCGGCGGGCCAGACCCGTGAAGCTGAACACCTCGCCGTAGAGGGAGAGGCTGTCCCCGCAGACCCGGCAGAGCTCGCGCTCGGCCTCATGGCTGTACTGCTCCGGCACCAGCAGCATGCTGCCGCCCCGCCCGGCCGCCACGGCCGCGCGGATCTCCTCGATGATGGCGCCGGTCTTGCCGGCGCCGGCTTTGCCGATGATGAGACGCAGCATCGCATTGCCCCCTTTGTCTGCCGCGATTCGTTTTTTCTATCATACCAAATCCGGTCCGCCAGCGCAAGATTCCGGCTTGCGCCCCCTTGATTTCACAGGGGGCTTCCTCTATAATAATCCTGCATGACGCACAAACCACTCTCCGCGATTTTTGCGCAGACAGGCGCCTGCACCGAATCGACGGAGCCGTTTCCTGTGATTCAATGTGCATTCAGGAGGAGTTCCCTATGGACAGAAAGAACTGGGATCCGATATTCAGCGAACGTTTTGCCCGTCATGAGGACGAGCTGCGGTGGCTGTATCTGGAGCTCTACCGCGGTGACGAGCAGGCCTATGACTATTTTGTGCAGATGCTCTACCGTATGTATGAGGCCCGCCCTGCCTCCATGCGGCGCATTGACGATAGGCGCCTGGCCGACCCCGACTGGTACCGGGGCCGGGATCTGCTGGGCATGCTGATGTATGTGAGCGCCTTCGCGGGAAACCTGGAGGGCGTGCGGGAGAAGCTGGACTATCTTTCGGAGTGCGGCGTCAACTACCTGCACCTGATGCCCCTGCTGGAGAGCCCCGCCGGCCGCAGTGACGGCGGCTACGCCGTGGCGGACTTCCGCAGAGTCCAGCCGGAGCTTGGCACCATGGAAGAGCTTGCCGCCCTGGCGGAGGACTGCCATGAGCGCGGCATGAGCGTCTGCCTCGATTTCGTGATGAACCACTCCAGCGAGGATCACGAGTGGGCCCGCCGCGCCCGCGCGGGAGAGAAGGAGTATCAGGACCGCTACTTCTTCTATGACGACTGGACGGTGCCGCAGGAATTTGAAAAGTCGGTGCCCCAGGTTTTCCCCACCACCGCGCCGGGCAACTTCTCCTGGTGCGAGGAGGCGGGCAAGGTGGTCATGACCACCTTCTACCCCTACCAGTGGGACCTCAACTACGCAAACCCCGTGGTCTTCAACGACATGACGGAGAACATGCTCTACCTCTGCAACCAGGGCATCGACATCATCCGTCTCGACGCGGTGCCCTATATCTGGAAGGAGCTGGGCACCAGCTGCCGCAACCTCCCCCAGGTGCACACGCTGGTGCGCATGATGCGCATGGCCTGTGAGGTCGCGGCGCCCGCCACGCTGCTGCTGGGCGAGGTGGTCATGGAGCCCAGCAAGGTGGTCCCCTATTTCGGCACGGTGGACAAGCCCGAGTGCCATCTGCTCTATAACGTGACCACCATGGCCAGCACCTGGCACACCGTGGCCACGGCCGACGTGCGCCTGCTGCGCCACCAGCTGGGGCAGGTCTTCGCCCTGCCGCGGCAGTACAGTTTCCTCAACTATCTCCGCTGCCATGATGACATCGGCTGGGGCCTGGACTATGCGTTCCTGAGCCGCTTCGGCATGCAGGAGGTCCCCCACAAGAAATACCTCAACGATTACCTGACCGGCAAGTGGCCCGGCAGCCCCGCCCGCGGCGAGCTGTATAACGACGATCCCCGCCTGGGAGACGCCCGCCTCTGCGGCACCACGGCCTCCCTCTGCGGCGTGGAGAGCGCCCGCCGGGAGCAGGACGCGGAAAAGCTGGACTGGGCGCTGCGGCTGGACATCATGCTGCACGCCTACATGTTCACCCTCAGCGGCATCCCCGTCCTCTACAGCGGGGACGAGGTGGCCCGGGAGAACGACTACGGCTATCACGACGATCCCCTCAAGTCAGACGACAGCCGCTACCTCCACCGGGGGAACATGGACTGGGACGCCGCCGCGCAGCGCCTGATCCCCGGAACCCCCGAGCAGCGCGTCTTCGATTCCCTGCGGGAGCTGGAGAAGCTGCGGTCCGAGCACCGGGTCTTTGACGGCGGCGCGGACGTGTGGATCGTCAACACCCGGGACGACAGCGTGCTGGGCATCGGCCGCTATTTCCGGGGCGAAAAGCTGGTGGCGCTCTTCAACTTCGCCTCGACGGCGCGGACGCTGAACATCGACGAGCTGGGCGAGTACACGGATCTGCTCACAGGGGAGCCTGCGGACAAGTGGCATGTGACGCTCCCGGCGGGCGGCTTTGCCTGGCTCCTGTGCGATTTCGACAAGCAGAGCTGAGAGCCCTGCCCAAAGAGAGAAAACAGAAACGAAAAAAAGGAAGCGAATCCGCCGTGGATTCGCTTCCTATTTTTCATATACGGACTTCGCGTTGCAGCGCATGATCCGTATGTTATTTGTTCCCGCTGAGCTTGCGGTAGGCCTCTTCCTTCTGCACCTGCAGCTCTTCGATGCGCTGCCTGGACAGCGGATACCAGAAGCGGAGGATCAGAAATACCAGCAGAAACAGCACGGCCGGGATCATGACGGAGGAGTTATACATGCTCTGCAGGGCAGAGTCGCTCAGGCCTTCGGTCTTGAGCTCGGAGCCGTTGTAGCCGATGCGGAGCAGGGGGACGTTGATGAGGATGGTGGCCACGGTCTGGCCCAGCTTGCGCATGAAGGAATAGAAGGCATAGCTGGTGGCCTCGTCGTTGAGGCCGAAGGTGACCTTGTTGTAGTCGATGGCGTCGGTGGCCATGACCCAGATCAGCAGGAAGATGAAGGCGGTGCCGATGCCGGAGGCAAGGCAGGCGGCCAGATACAGCCAGACATTGGTGACGCCGAAGATGGCGAGCACGAAGAGAGCCAGGTAGAACACCGCCGCCAGCAGCACGCCGTAGGAGCAGACCTCCCGGCGGCCCAGCCTGTTGCCGAGGCGGGTGGCGAAGAACATCACGACCGCCACCGGCAGATACTGGAACACAGTGGGGAGCATGGTGAGGCCGGGCTGCTTGAAGTAATGGTGGAAGAGGTAGGAGTTATAGCCCTGGCCGAACATCTGGGCGGCCAGGAACAGCATGGAGGCCAGGGAGACCGCCATGAAGGGGCGGCTCTTTAAGAGGATGCGAATGACCTTCATGGTCTCGCCCTTCTGGCGCGGGGCGGGCCTGGATTCCACGCGCTCCTTGTTCCATGCGTAGCAGAGGAAGAAGGCCAGCACGCTCAGAACGGCGATGATGCACACGCCCACGAAGACCCGGTGGAAGTCCATCTGGCTGCTGCCGTCGGCAAGCTTCACATAGCACATGCTGGCAAGCACCATCGCGGGCATGGCGCCGAAGGTGGAGCCGATGGAGCGGAACACGGACAGGGAGGAGCGCTCCTTGTCGCTGGAGGTGACCACCTGGGCGAGCGAACCATAGGGGATGTTGATGCAGGTGTAGAGCATGCCGAAGAGGATATAGGTCACGTAGATCCAGGCCAGGCGACCGCCGGCGGAAAAGCCGCGCACGTCGGCGAACATCAGGACCGCCGAGAGCGCCACGGGGATGGCGAAGACCTTGATCCAGTGGCGGTAGCGCCCGTCCTTGCGGGGCTTGGCGCCGTCGATGATCCTGCCCCAGATGGGGTCGTTGATCGCGTCCCAGATACGGGCGATGATCGTCATGATCATCACGCTCAGCACGCTGATCTCCAGCACGTCGGTGTAGTATTTGTTCAGAACGCTCTGGGTCAGGCCGAACACCAGGCAGGAGGCCAGATCGCCCATGGCGTAGCCGATCTTGTCTTTGGCCTTGATGCCGCTGGTCCGGGAGATGTAGGAATTGTCCATGTGTTTCTCCTCTCTTCCTGTTTAATTATATTGTTCGGATGCCTTGCGGAAAAGCTCGGCATATTTGCTGCCTCTGCGGTAGAAGACCGGGGGCCTGCCCAGCGGGGCGGCGACACGATGCTTGCCCGGCTGGTAGCTGCGTCCGGTCCAGAAGCCCACCCAGTCCCCCTCGGGGAGCACCACGGTCCGGCTGCGCACGCCCCGGAGGATCACCGGGCAGACGAAGAGATCGTCCCCCAGGAAGTAGCAGTAGGGGTCGCGGGAGGCGGCGAAGCTGCCGGCCTCCCAGAAGTCCGGCCGCAGGGCGGGCACGCCTTTTTCGGCCTCCTTGGCCACATGCTCGATATAGGGCCGCAGCGCCGCGTGCAGGCGGGTGAGCTTCACGGTGTAGGGTTTGACGTTTCTGGCGTCGAACTGGGCGTTTGCCCAGGGGCGGATGGACTCGTGACTGCGCATGAGCAGGGAGAAGCAGCCCATCTCCATCCAGCGGGTGAAGAGCTCTCCGCTGCGGCGCATCTTGCCGAAGGAGAAGAAGCCGCCGATGTCGCAGTGGACCATGGTCACGCCCGAGAAAGCCAGGGAGAAGCTCGCAGGCATGACGCAGGGCAGGCCGTAATCCTTGGTGGTATCGGTGTGCTGGTCGCCGTTCCAGAGGATGGGCGCATAGCTCTGGATGCCCAGATAGCCGGAGCGGGTGAAGAAGAACACGTCCTTTGCACCGCACTCCTCGATGGCCTCCCGGTTGATCCTTGCCCAGAGCACGGGCCAGGCGTTGTGCAGCAGCCGGGGGTCCCCGTCATGCAGCACGCAGTCCACCGGCAGGTACTCGCCGAAGTCCGCCATCCAGCCGGAGACGCCCAGATCCAGCATGTTCCGCCCGATCAGGGTCTCCTTGATGTAGCGCACGGCCTCGGGATGGGTCAGATCCAGCATGCCTGCGTCAAAGGTGGTGGATTTGATGTGATAGACACTGCCATCCTTTTTCCGGATCAGCCAGCCCTTGCCTTTGCAGTAGTTGTACAGTCTGCCGTCCCTGACCAGATAGGGATTGATATAGGCCAGAAAGCGCACGCCGCGGGCGTTGAGCTTCCGGATGGCGCCCCTGAGATCGGGGTAGAGCTTTTCGTCCACCTCCCAGTTCCACCAGACCTGCTTGCCCATGACGGTACGCAGCTCGCCGGACCAGTCCTGGCTCCAGACGGCGGAGACTTTCGCCCCCGCGTCCAGCATGGCAAAGCACTTTCTGAGGATGGTGTCGGTGCCGCCCTGGATGCCGAGGATCATGCCCTCGTGGCACCAGTCGGGCAGATACTGGCGGTTGGGGATCCGCTCGGCCAGAAGCTGCGACAGCGCCCGATAATCCTTTGCCTGCAGCAGCGTAAGGCTTACGGGGCAGGCGTCGAAGGCGAAGAGCAGAGAATCCGCCCCGGTGAAATCGGCCAGACCGTCGGCGGAGGTGTCGAAGAGGATCATCCGCCCCCGGTCGGTGACGAAGACGGGCATGGGCGCGTAGCTGCCGATGCTGCTGTGCTCCTTTTCCCGATACAGCGGGCGCGGCACCAGCGCTTTTTCGATGATGGTCACGGCCTTGATGTGCTCGGAGACGAAATTGACCACCTGCTCGCCGCGCAGATTTGTCTTCCGGTACTGCTCGCCGCCGCCGAACACGGCCTCGTCCTTCTCTGCGGGCAGCCGGAACTCATAGGACCAGCCCGCCTCGCCGTGAAGCTCGAGGCGCACGCCGCCCTTCTCCTCAGTCAGGCGCAGATCGAGGCTGTGCCCCCGGGCGGAGAAACGGAGCAGCCCGTCGTCCTCCTGGTGCAGATCGGTGAGCGGGATCCGCTCAGCCTCTACCACCTGGGTTTTCACGCTGCCGCGGTCGGCGCTGTACTGCTTTTCCTGCCGGATGGCGGAGACGAAAACCGCGCCGGGCCGGTGCTCGGCCAAAAGCTTCCCTGAGCACAGCAGACGCCAGGTATCGCCGGATACTTGCGAACGGACCATAGGCGACCTCCCGTAATTTTTTAGCAGTATTAAGTAATCCCTATCATATCGCTTTTAGCGGGGACTTGTCAACCGGAAGAGAACAGAGAAAAGACGCTGTTTTCCATATGGAAAACAGCGTCATGCGTAAATTGGGAGGAAAGCGGCGGCTCAAAGAAGCCCGCAGAGGCGCAGACAGACCAGCGCTGCCAGCATCAGCACCGGCAGCAGCCAGAGAAGCCGCCGCCGGGGCGGTGGGGGAGAGCCCGCGCCGGAGAAGGCGGCGGCCGCCTCCCGCGCCTCGCGCAGCAGCTCCTCCCGATCCCGCTGCGGGTCCATCAGCCAGTCGTCCCGCAGGACGAAGAGCGCCTCCCGGAAGCAGGGCGCTGGCTCCCGGACCACGATCACCCTGCCCATGATGCCCTTCACGGGGTTTTCCGATGCGCGCCGGGACAGCATCAGGGAACGGATACGGGCCATCATACACGCTCCTCCACCCGGACCGTGACCACGGTCATGTCGTCTGAAGCGCCGAAGCGCTCCTCAGCAGCCCGCAGCACCAGCCGTGCCAGCGTGCGCATGTCTCCGGTCTCCTGGACCAGCATCTCCTGCAGCCAGTCGTCCTCCGCATCGCGCAATATGCCGTCCGAAGCCACCAGCGCCAGCGAGCCGGGCTGCAGGCGCATGCGCACCGTGTCAGGCGCCATCCCGGCGCCGTCGCCCGTGCTCAGACCTGCTGCCAGACTCTCCCCCCGGATGCGGCGGATGCTCTTTCCGTTTTTCACGTAGGAGGGGGCGGCCCCATACTTGTAGAAGCAGGCTTCCCCGCTGAAGAGATCCACACACATCAGGTCCACCGTGGCGCAGCCCCAGGAGTCGGGGCTGCGCAGCAGCATGACCGAGTTGAGGATCTTCATGGCCAGCGCCGGGTCCACGCCGGAGCGCAGAAATTTTTCCAGGATGGCCACGACGCGCCCGCTGTCCCGGGCGGCCTCGTCTCCGGCGCCCATGCCGTCGGAGAGCAGCACGCAGAGAACACCCTCGTCGGTCTTGAAGTAGCTGCCCCGGTCTCCGCTCACCGTCTCGCCCTGCTTTTTCATCGCCGCGATCCCCACCGAGACCGCCAGTGGCTCAGCCTCCAGCAGCGTGAGGCGTGAGCTGCCTGTGCTCTCCTCCGGGCAGCAGAGCCGGGCGCCTACTACGGCGGAGAGTTTTTCCAACCAGTCCGGCTCCTCCGTCAGCGGTGTGAGCCGGCCGCTCTCCAGCGTCACGTGGAGCCGGCCGCTGCCGTCCCGGTAGACCGAGGCCTCCGCGTCGATGTCCAGGCTGCGCAGATGCCGCAGCAGCCGCCGCTCTGCCAGAGGGTCCGCGCCGTTGACACTGCCCAACTCTTCGGCCACGCTCCCGAGCACCTGGGCGATGTCGGCGTACTGGCCCCAGGCCACGCTCCGGTTCTCCGACAGGCGGCTTCTCAGCTGCCGCCGATAGGCCAGCGCCCGCAGCTCCCCGTTCACGGCGGCGGTGAAAGCGCCCAGGTCGCTGCACTTGGCGCGGAAATGCCCCGGCAGATCCTCCGGCGAGAGGCTGCCCTTGGCCACCATGGCGCGGGTGGCGTCGTTCATGGCGGAGAGCGTGTCCAGATAGTCCGCGTTCCAGCACTGGTTCTTGTTTTTGCATTTGACGCAGACGGCGTCCGCTGCCCGATCAAAGACCCTGGCCACGTTTTCATCGTTGGCCGGCTCCTCCACGCTGCGGCGCACCGTCTCGTAGAGTTCGCCGTAGGCCTCGCTCAGGTTCTTGACCCGGCGTGCGGCAAAGCGCCGCAGCCCGGATTCGCCGCTGCCGCGCTCCGCCGCCGGAAGCAGCAGCCCCAGCGGTCCCAGAAAAGCTGCAGGCAGCAGCATGAAGATCACCGAGGCGCAGAAGGTCTCAAAGAGGGCGGAGACGTAGATCTCCGTCCGCCAGGCACAGACCACAGCCAGCGCTCCGCTGAGGATGAAGGAGAGCGCAAAGAGAAAGCGCCCGTGGCGGCCGAAAAGTCCCGAGAGCAGCCCTGAGAGGGCATAGCCCATCGTATAGAAGGGAGCGCCGGGATTCCCGATGTCCATGGCAAGGCCCATCACCGTGCCGACGGCGGCGCCGGTAAGCATCCCGCCCTTCATGGACGAGGCCATCAACAGCAGCAGCGCCAGTACCCGGCCGACGGACACCGTGTCGAACACGATGAGCCGCGAGAGCGTCATCAACAGGCAGGAGAGGAGGATCATCAGCGACACGCCGTGCACCATCTCCCCTCCCTCGGTTTCGCTGCCGCCCGCCAGCGCATCCCGGAAAAAGAAGGCGCCGCCGAAGGCCAGCGCCGTCTCCAGAAAGAGGGCAGCCAGCAGGCCGTAGAGGTCCTGCGTCAGCGCGGCGCTGCCCAGCCAGGAGGCGGCGGCCATCACGCAGCCGGCCACACTGGGCATGAAAAGGCGGGCGCGGTAGACAGACAGCTCGTGAAATACAAAAGCCACCGTATACACCAGCACCGACGCCGCCACATAGCGGATGCCCCACTCCAGACCGCTTGCGCCCAGATAGCCCAATGATGCCCCCAGCAGGGCCGAGACGCCGCTCAGCCCCGGCCCCGCCGCCGCCACCAGCGCCATACCGAAGGGCGCGCAGTTGTCCAGCACCCGCGCGCAGGCCAATGCCAGCCCTAACGTAAAATAGATCCCACAGTGCGCCGCCGTGAAAAAGCGGCGGTCGATTTTTCCGCTGCCCGCCCGCTGCAGGCTCAAGGGCCGCCCGGATTCTCCCAAAGCCATAAAACTCGCCTCCTGAGTTTACATAAATGTAAAATCATTATAATTATGTAATTCCAAGAAGCCTGTCATATGGCGCTGTTGAAGGGGGAAACTTTGCCTGAGGAAAACGGGGGAAATAGGCCCGGGGCAATGAGAAGGACCGGAAACGGCGGCCCCCCTTTCCGGAGACCGGGCAAACACGGGGCGGGCTTCCCCCGCTGGCAGAAACTGTCCGTGCGATGAAAGTGGGGTTTTTACGGGCAATATCGGAGATGAGTTGAAAAAAGCACAAGAATCGGTTGAAAAAATCGAAGGATTTTGTTATTGTAGTAGCGGATTATGGTTAACCGATTTTCGCCCGGCAGGAACAGAGATACAAGCGGCCCCTTCGGAGTCTGAGGTTCCGGAGGCGGCGAATACAGCTTTACAGGAGGCAGCTATGAATAAAATAACAATTCTCCGGCTTCTGGCGCTTGTGTGCGCCGTGCTTCTGTGCATCACCGCATGCGGCGTCAAGCGCCAGGTGGAAGCGAGCCCTACGCCGATCCCGACCGTCTGGCTGATCACCGCGGCGCCGACAGAGCCCGCCCAGGAGACGGAAGTGCTCGCTCCGCAGACTGCAGCCCCCGCCCAGGAGACCGTCAAGAACCCCGCGGAGGCGACCCAGCCCGCAGAGGCTCAGCCCGCCGCGACCGAGCCTGCCGGAGAAACGCCCGCCGAGGCGACGCCCGATCCGGCGCGCTTCATCAAGATCAACACCTCCACCATCATCAGAATCACCAAGCACCCCGGCGGCGAAGTCGTCCGCCCGGGCGACAGCACGCTCTTCACGGCCAAGGCCGAAGGGATCGTCTCTTACGAGTGGCGCTTTGTCTCCCCGGAGTATGATCGGGAGGTGCTCTGGAACGCGCAGGAGCTGGGAACGGAGTTCCCGGGCCTTCGCACGGCGGGAGGCGCCACCTTCAAGCTGGAGCTCTTCAATATTCCCAGCGAGCTCAACGGCTGGTATGCGGTCTGCCTCTTCGCGGATGCGGAGGGCGGCCTGAAGGCCTCTGACGGCGCGCTGATCCAGGTGAGCGGAACAGCCGCCCCGGCGGCCGCAAAGCCCGCCGCGACGCCGGCACCCACCGAGGCGCCTGCCGCCGCGGAGACTCCGACGCCCACCGAGGTGCCCGCAGCTGCGGAGACCCCGACGCCCACCGAGGCGCCCGCCGCCGCGGAGACCCCCATACCTACCGAGGCGCCCGCAAGCACAGAGACCCCGGCGGTCACGCCGACGGCCACGCCGAGCGACGCCCCCGGCGGCACGCCCGAGAACGCCGGTGAATCCGGCGAGGCCGAGGGCGGCAAGGGCTGAGATCCACGGATCACAAATTCAATCTGACAGAAAAGCAGCCGCGCCAGCGGCTGCTTTTTCTGCCTCTGTGCCTCTTGCGGAGCCTTGCGGTGCGTGGTATAATCCGCCATGCGGCGAAAACACCGCAATCGGACCGGGATCTGTCCTTTGGACAGTCAACAGGGGAATCTGGGTGAAAATCCCTCGCGAGGCCGTCACTGTGAAGCGGCGGGGCGACGTCAGCGCCGCGCCCGAAGTCAGAATACCTGCCCGGACAGTCATGATAATCGCTATGGTATCGTGCTGTGTTGTACAAAGAACCGCGGAACCCGGTCAAAGTGCAGCGGGCATGGCGCAAGCCTGCCCTCCTCTCTTTTTCTTTGTGCAATTTCCGAAGGCCCTGAAGGCCGAAAAAGAAAGGAGAGCATTTTCATGTCCAAGAAAACAAGAAACATTATTATTGCCGTGTGCCTGCTGATTGTGCTGGCGGTCGGCGCGCTGCTGATCTACAACGCCAATAAGCCCGCGGCCCAGCTCGGCGACAAAAACATCGTCGTCACCGTGGTCCACAAGGACGAGAGCAGCAAGGACTTTGCCATCAATACCAGCGCCGAAAACCTGCGCACTGCCTGCGAGGAACAGGAACTGATCGCGGGCGACGAGAGCGAGTACGGCCTCTATGTCAAGGTCGTGGACGGTGAGACCGCAGATTATGACGCGGACGGCTCCTACTGGGCCATTACCAAGGACGGCGAGTGGCTGACGACCGGTGTGGACGACACCATGATCGCCGACGGCGACCACTATGAATTCACCTACACGCCCGCAGCCTAAGCTCACGCCGCGGGAGATCTGCGTGCTCGCCCTGATGGCGGCGCTGATCTTCGGCACAAAGGTGGCCCTCGCGGGCATCCCGAACGTGAACCTCAATTCCGTGCTCATCATACTGACGGTGGTGTTCTTCGGATGGAAGGCCCTCTATGCGGTGTATGTCTATGTCCTGCTGGAGGGGCTGGTGTTCGGCTTTTCGATCTGGTGGTTTGGGTACCTTTACGTCTGGGACGTGCTGGTGATCGCGGCGATGCTGCTGCGAAAAAACGATTCCGCACTGATCTGGGCGGTGACGGCCGGCGTTTTCGGCCTGATATTCGGGCCGCTCATGTACCTGGAGTATTTCGCCATCAACGGCGGCTGGGAAATGTTCTTTGCCATGTGGGTGGCGGGCATCCCCTACGACCTGACCCACTGCATCTCCAACTTCGTCCTCACGCTGGTGCTCTTTAGGCCCCTTTACCGCGTGATCGACGCGATCCTGAACAAAAAGGCTCTCAGGGAATAAACCCTGAGAGCCTCAGCATGCCGACAAAGTGTCGACACGCTGAGTCGGCCGATTTTAAAACCTTGAATCGGTTATAAAATCGGCTGAGATTGAACGTGAAGAGGGGATACCCAATCCCCTCTTCACAATCTCCTCATGCGGGACCAGGCTGTCCCGGATTAGTTTGCCTGCAGTCTGAAGCTCTCAGGGAATCAACCCTGAGAGCTTTTTTGCGAAATAGGCTGTCACAGTCCCTTGTATTTTCGCCGGGTGGCAAGACCGCCGCGAATGTGGCGCTCAGCCTTGTTGAGGTCCAGCAGCGCCCGCACGCGGCGGTAGAGCGCCGGGCGGAGCGGCGGAAGACGCTCGGTCAGATCCTTGTGTACGGTGGATTTGCTGACGCCGAAGCGCGCACTTGCCGCGCGGACGGTGCATCGGTTTTCAATGATGTATTCGGCCAGCGCCACGGCCCGCTCCTCTATATCGTTTCGCACTCACAACACTCCCCGTGCGCGGCCCCGCCGCGCAATTCCTGCTCCATCTATATGAGCGGGGGAGGGAGATTATCACCGGGCCGCAGGACGGCTCCGGGCCTCGCGGTATAATCTCTCATGGGGGAGTTTTCCCACTTCAGTGGAGTGAGTTTTACTGTATTTCCTTATAACATACGATGATTATTTGTGAATCCGCAGGAAAAAGCGAATCCGTTATGTCCATGGAAGTCCTCCTAAATGGATATGTTTTTCCGGGGAAAGATTTGTTAGAATCATGACAAGAGAATCATAGGGCGCAGACTCGGCGTGCCGGGTAAGAAATTGCCCGCGAAAGCATTGTGCCCTTCCTGCTCTGCTGCACGGAGACCAATCGCCTGGAGGGCTGATCATTGCCGGATCTTCAGGCTCTCCCCATCGGACAGCGGCTTTTCCTCCTGCTGCAGACTCTGGTACTGGCTGGGGGAGACACCGTACTTCTTCTTGAACATGCGGGAAAAGTACAGCGGCTCCCGAAACCCGCAGAGATGGGCAATCTCGGAAATGCTGGCTCCCCGGGCGTCGGCAAAGCCGAGCTGCTCGGCCGCCGCCTGCAGCCGGATGTCGCTGAGAAGCTGGTGGGGCGTGATCCCCGTCTCCTGCTTGAAGAGTTTGCGCAGATAGTCGTAGTTGAAGGGCAGAGAATGCAGGTAGCGGCCCAGCTCGAAGCTCTCGTCCGGGTAGTTGCGGATGATGCAGTTCTCGATCTCCTCCACGACGGCACTGTAGGCCGGCGCTTCCAGGTTGGCCTGGATCAGATTGATGATCAGGTTCGCGTAAGAGGCGAGCAGGATGCTCTGCTTCCCGGGATCGACACTGAAGACATAGAAGGCGGCCTTGAAGGCATCCAGCAGAAAGCGGTTGCCGTCCTCGCGGATGACGGTGGGCACCTTGAAGTTCAGCTGCGGCTCCAGATAGTTCAGGTGGATGTTGGTAAAGCCCGCGTCGCTCTCGTTTCGGTGAAAAAAGAGCGGCGGAATGATGACCAGATCGCCCTCCCGATAGCTCAGGCTGAGGCTGTCAAAATGCAGCTGCCCGCTGCCGCCGGTGCAGTAGATCAGCTCCCAGCTGCTGTGCGCGTGGAGGGAGACCGAATAGGTCAGCACTTGCTTGCCCGCATAGATGATCTGATTCATGCGAGACCACTTCCTTTCAAGTATAATATTAGCAAAAGTTCTCCGTATTGTCCATATAACAAACGTACATTCAAACGGTTGAGGAGGATAAAACAGGCCTTCTTAACGCTGATAATCATTAACAAAATCAACCCGAACGGATCCCTCCCGTCCACGATTTCAATCAGGAGGTGGAGATCCTGTATCCCGACTGCGCGCCCTGGTTCGATCTCTGTACACGCTGGCTTAACCGTCAATTTCAATTTACACCTTAAGGAGGAGTTTCCCATGAATGCAATGAACACTGCCATTTCCAAGATCGGCGTGGTGCCGGTCATCAAGCTCAATCACCCCGAGCGCGACGCGGTCGGCCTGGCCAAGGCCCTGTGCGCCGGCGGCGTGCCCGTGGCGGAGGTCACCTTCCGCGCGGCCGGAGCCGACAAGGCCATCAAGCTCATGAAGGAAGCCTGCCCCGATATGATCGTTGGCGCCGGCACCGTCACGACAACTGCTCAGATCGACGCGGTCATTGCCGTCGGCGGTGACTTCATCGTGTCCCCGGGCTTTGATCCCGAGCTGGTTGCCTACGCCCAGGAGAAGGGCATCCCCGTTTTCCCCGGCTGCACCACCGCCTCCGAGTACCATCAGGCGCTCAAGTTCGGCCTGGAGGTCATCAAGTTCTTCCCCGCCGAGCAGTCCGGCGGCCTTGCCAAGATCAAGGCGCTGAGCGCTCCCTTCCCCATGTTCAAGGTCATGCCCACCGGCGGCATCAGCCTCAAGAACCTGAAGGACTACATCTCCAATCCTGTGATCGCGGCCTGCGGCGGCAGCTACATGGTCACGGCCGACCTGATCGACAACAACAAGTGGGACGAGATCACGGAGCTGTGCAAAAAGTCCCGCGAGATCGTAGAAGAAGCCAGAGCCTGACGGCTTCCTGGAAAGCGAAACAAGGGTTTCGCTTTCCAGGAGTTTCTCGCGCTTATCGCGCGCGGCGGCACGTGATACGCCGTGCTTGGTCGGCGCGAGACCTCGCAGAGCTCGGTTCAGGGTGTTTTTAAGGAAGCAAAGCTACCTTAAAAACGATTGAATTCCCTCCGGGGCAGAAACAGAAGCTGTCTGCGACAATCTGAAGATATTTGCATAAAGGAGAAATGCTGCTATGGAACTGAAATTACGTCCGAGAGAAGAATGCAAGTTTGACGCTGTGAGCCTGGGCGAGGTCATGCTCCGCCTGGATCCCGGCGAGGGCCGTATCCGCACCGCCCGCTCCTTCCGCGCCTGGGAGGGCGGCGGCGAGTATAACGTCATCCGCGGTCTGCACAAGTGCTTTGGCATGAACACCGCTGTCATCACCGCCTTCGCCGACAACGAGGTCGGCAAGCTGATGCGCGACTTCATCGAGCAGGGCGGCGTGAGCACCGATCTCATTTTCTGGAAGAAGACCGACGGCATCGGCCGTATCTGCCGCAACGGCATCAACTTCACCGAGCGCGGCTTCGGCATCCGCGGCGCCGTGGGCTGCTCCGACCGCGCCAACACCGCCATCTCCCAGGCCCGCCCCGAGGACTTTGACTTTGACTATATCTTCGGCGAGCTGGGCGTGCGCTGGCTGCACACCGGCGGCATCTACGCGGCCCTCTCCGAGCAGAGCTGCGAGACCGTCATTGCCGCCTGCAAGGCCGCGAAGAAGTACGGCACCCTGGTGTCCTATGACCTGAACTACCGCCCCTCCATGTGGAGCGCCATCGGCGGTCTGGAGAAGGCCCGCGAGGTCAACCGCGAGGTCGCCAAGTATGTGGACGTGATGATCGGCAACGAAGAGGACTTCACCGCCTGCCTGGGCTTTGAGATCGAGGGCAACGACGCCAATCTCAAGGAACTCAACATCGACGGCTACAAGAAGATGATCGGCAAGGCCGCCGAGACCTACCCCAACTTCAAGGTCGTCGCCACCACGCTGCGCACCGTGAAGACCGCCACCGTCAATGACTGGAAGGCCATCTGCTGGGCTGACGGCGAGATCTACCAGTCCAAGGAGTATAACGGTCTGGAGATCATGGACCGTGTCGGCGGCGGCGATTCCTTCGCCTCCGGTCTGGTCTACGGTCTCATGACCACGGGCGACGCCCTGCAGGCCGTCAACTACGGCGCGGCCCACGGCGCTCTCGCCATGACCACCCCGGGCGACACCTCCATGGCCTCCAAGAACGAGGTCGAGGCGATCATGGGCGGCGCCGGCGCACGGGTCAAACGCTGATATGAGCACGCCAATCCTCTGATGCGCGGCAGCAGCTCGCCCCGCTTCATCACCTTTGGCGAGATCATGCTGCGCCTGACCCCGCCAAACTATGAGAAGATCCGCGTGGCCACCAGCTTCGAGGCCGGCTACGGCGGCAGCGAAGCAAACGTGGCGCTGGCGCTGGCAAACCTGGGCATCGACAGCACCTTCTTCACCGTGGTGCCGAACAACTCCCTGGGCAAGAGCGCGGTGCGCATGCTGCGCTCCAACGACGTGCACTGCAGCCCCGTGATCCTCTCCTCCCCGGAGGAGACGCCCTCCCACCGCCTGGGCACCTACTATCTGGAGACCGGCTACGGCATCCGCCCCAGCAAGGTCACTTATGACCGCAAGCACAGCGCCATCACGGAGTACGACTTCAGCAAGGTGGATCTGGACTGACTGCTTTCCGACTTTGACTGGCTGCACCTGAGCGGCATCACGCCGGCTCTCTCTCCCAGCTGTGCGGAGTTTATCCTCAAGTGCATGAAAAAGGCCAAGGAAAAGGGCCTGACCGTGAGCTTTGACGGCAACTTCCGGAGCCTCCTGTGGACCTGGGAAGAAGCGCGGGATTTCTGCACCCAGTGCCTGCCCTATGTGGACGTGCTGCTGGGCGTCGAGCCCTACCACCTCTGGCGGGACGAAAACGACCACACCAAGGGTGACTGGAAGGACGGCGTGCCCATGCAGCCCAGCTATGAGCAGCAGGACGAGGTGTTCCAGGCCTTTGCCGAGCGCTACCCCAACCTCAAGTGCATGGCCCGGCACGTCCGCTTTGCCCATACCGGCAGTGAAAACAGCCTCATGGCCTTCATGTGGTATCAGAACCATACCTTTGAAAGCCGGCTCTTCACCTTCAACATTCTGGACCGCGTGGGCGGCGACGCCTTTGCCAGCGGGCTCATCTACGCGATGATGAAGGGCTACAAGCCCATGGACATGATCAATTTCGCCGTGGCCAGCTCCGCCATCAAGCATACCATCCGCGGCGACGGCAACATCACCGACGACGCCGAAAGCATCCGCCAGCTGATGAACATGAACTACGACATAAAGCGTTAAAATAGGAAAGGCGCTGAGAAGACTTATGAGAGATTTTATGGATAAGGATTTCCTGCTGGAGACCGGGACGGCAAAGCACCTGTTCCACGACTATGCGGAGCATATGCCGCTGGTGGACTACCACTGCCACATCTCGCCCCGGGAGATCTATGAAAACCGCCGCTTCAACAACCTGACTGAGGTCTGGCTGGGCGGCAAGAACCCCGACGGCAGCTATTTCGGCGACCACTACAAGTGGCGCGTCATGCGCTCCAACG
>CAMKAP010000004.1 GCA_946410505.1 uncultured Clostridia bacterium | reverse complement strand
GAACTGCTTATGAATTGTTTTCTTTGGTTTATGATCGGCCTCTTGGCGGGCGGCTTCTTTGGTGTTGGGACAATGTGCATTGTCCAGGCGAGCCGTTCTGAAGAGTACGATGAGCTGTTCGATGAGGATTATGAGGACGCTGATTGGGAGGAACTGTATGATTAAGCGCAATGTCGAGATCAAAGTACGGCTCAGCCGCAAGGAAGCCGAGACGCTGAATAAGCGTGTGAAGAAAAGCGGCATTTCCCGTGAGGCGTATATCCGCCATCTGATTGAGGGCGGCGTTCCCCGTGAAGCACCGCCCCCGGACTATTACGCCATGATGAGAGAGATCTACGCCATCGGAAAAAACCTCAATCAGATTGCGCAGAAAGCCCATGTACTGAACGTCATGGATGCCCAGCGGTATGACGCCGAGGTGCGAAAACTGGAGGCGGCGATCAAAACCATCACGGAGGCCGTGGTGCTGCCCGCGCCGATGGAAGAAACAAGGGGTACCCCGCGAAGCCAGCTTCGCGGGGAAAAGGAACGCCCACGGAGCGGTGAGCCTTTCGCCGCTTGCGGCGAAAGCGATAAGCGGAGTGCGGTGTGACGTGGCGACAACCTCCCTCTGGCGCATCGACGGCTGGCTGGGTCATGTGGTCGTGTATATTGAAAACCCGGACAAGACCGAAAACCCTGCCTTTTATGAAAAGCCGGATATGACCGATGAGCAGGCGCAGAGCCTCGCGGACGTGATCGAATACGCTGTGAACAGCGACAAGACCGAGCAGCAACCGCGTGAGGATACAGAAGTCCTGCAACGCTTTGTGTCCGGCGTCAACTGTTTCCCCAGTACAGCCCGCGAGGAGATGATGGCGGTCAAACGGCGCTATGGCAAAGAAACCGGCACCGTGGCCTACCACGGATATCAATCCTTTGCCCCCGGCGAGACCACCCCGGAGATTGCCCATGAGATCGGCGTGAAGCTCGCACAGCGCCTTTGGGGAGATCGCTACCAAGTGCTTGTTGCCACCCACCTCGATCATGAAAACCATCTGCATAATCATTTCGTTGTCAACACCGTTTCCTTTGTGGACGGGATCAAATTCCACCGCACAAAGGAGGACTACCGCCACATGCGGGAGGCATCGGACGATCTATGTCGGGAGTATGGCCTGTCCGTGATTGATAATCCACAGCGCGGAAAGTCCCAGCATTGCGGAGAGTGGCGCGCTGAAAAAGAGGGACGCCCCACATGGAAATCCTCTATCAAGGACGACATAGACGAGGCCGTCCGTCAATCCATGACGGAGCGGCAGTTTTGGGCATATCTCCAAAGCCGTGGGTATCAGGTTAAGATCGGCAAGGACATATCCGTGCGCCCACCGGGAAAAGAACGCTTTGTGCGGCTTGCCCGTAATTTGGGCGAGGATTACGCCCTTACCCGCATCCGGGAGCGCATTATCTCCCACTCGCGTGACGGGGTGCTGCCAAAATATGAGCGCAAAGCCCAACGCACCGAGTACCGCCGCGATCTTGCCAAGGTGAAAAAGGCCACCGGCTTTCGCGCTCTGTACTATCACTACTGCTATCTGCTGGGCATTTTGCCACAGAAGAAACCAAACTATCCCCGCACCCGCGTCCATCATCTTCTCCGCGAGGATTTGATGAAGATGGACGCCATATCCGAAGAAGCAAAGCTGCTTGCCCAGTGCCAGATCGACACCGCCGAGCAGCTTTCTTCCTATCAGTCCGAACTGGAGGCGCAGATCGAAACCGTGACCGCCAAGCGCACAGCCCTCTACAAGAGCCAGCGCACCGTGACGGTCAAAGCAGACCCGGAAAAGCGGGCGACGGTCAAGGCGGAGGCGTCCGCGCTCTCCAAAGAATTGAAAAGGCTCAGAAAGGAGGTGCGCTTATGTGAGGATATAGCCACGCGCTCTGGTGCGATCATGGAAAAGGTCATCAAGGCCGAAGAATTTGAACAAGAAAAGGAGGAAACACGCGATGAACAGCTCAGGCGACGCGGCGGAACAAGTCGTTAGATTAAGTCTGGAGGGAACGGAAGTTGCCCTGCGGCTGACCGGCTCTGCTGCCAAGAATATCGCCGCCGCGCTCTATACCATTCTGAAGAACAGGGACAAGACCAAGACCGCAGGGCGGCAGCGGCTGACTGCCATGCTGAAATCCGGGAAAGAGCTGAAAGTCTTTACGCTCCCGGAGGAACATCTGAAGCAGTTTACCGTGGAGGCCAAACGCTACGGCGTAGTCTACTGCGCCCTGCGCGGGAAAGAGCCGTCTGCGGATGGGCTGGTGGACATCATGGTGCGCGCCGAGGACGCATCCAAAATCAATCGGATCGTGGAACGCTTTAAGCTGGCCACCGTCGATGCCGCGTCCATCAAGCACAAGATCGAACAGTCCCGCGCCGAGAAAGCCGAGGCACCGGCAGCGCCGGAGCAGGATATGCCCGACAAGGCCGAGGAGGATCGTCTGCTGGACGATCTCATGAGCGCACCCACCAAAAAGGAGGAACACGAAAGCCCAAACCCCTCTGCGGCCCGGACGGAAAAATCCCCTCCGTCCGCGCCTACCTCAAAGACGCAGCCCAAAGCCGCCGAGGGTACTGCTAAAAGGCCGGAAGATCGTCCCTCCGTCCGGGAGGATTTGAGGGAGATCAGGGAGGCCAGAAAGCAGAAAGAGGCGGAGACGCCCGTGGCGGCAGAGCCGGAACGCAGCACCAAGGCCGAGGCACCCAAGCCGGTGCAGCACCACCAGCCGCCCAAGAAGAAACCAAAGAAAACGAAAGCGAGGTAATGTACTATGAGCAACTTTGACGATCTGTTTGAAGTAAAGCCCCAGCAGGAACAGGAGGATCGCCCCTTTGACAAAGAGGCGTGGGCAGAGAAAAAGCAGGCGGAGCGGCAGGAGGTTTATGAGCTGGTTGACGCCACCACACAGGAAGTCGCCGCCGATGGCGACAAGTATAAGGCGTTTCTGGATGTGAAAAGCCGCCTCATTCACTACTCCGCCACCAATGCGCTGCTTGTGCTAGCGCAGAGGCCGCTTGCCACGCAACTCCGGGATTTTGAGAGCTGGAAAGCCGAGGGCGTGTCCATCAAACGCAATGAGAGCCACATCAAGATCTTGGAGGCGGGCGACAACTATGAGCGTCCCGATGGCAGCATTGGCACCTCATGGAACGTGAAGCGCGTTTTTGATGTGTCGCAGACCAATTCCCGCCAGCGTCCGCGTCCCGCGCCGCAGGTGGAGGATCGCCTGCTTTTGCAGGCACTGATCCGCAAGCCGCCCGTTCCCATTCAGGGCATTGATGAGCTTCCCAACAACATGGGCGCGTATTACGACCACGATCAGAGTGTTATTTTCGTGCGGCGCGGTATGGAGGCAAACGACATTTTCCGCAGTCTTTCTAAGGAGATCGCCCACGCGGAGCTGGCTACCGCTGATCCCAACTATACCCGCGCGGACGCTGGTTTTGCAGCGTACAGCATTTCCTATGTAGTATGCAAGCGGTACAGTGTAGATGTGAGTGGCTATGACTTCTCCCGCCTGCCCGACAGTTTCCGGGACGCCGACCCGCAGAGCATCCGCGCCACGCTCAACGAGATCAGCGACGTGGCCAAGGACATGACCAGCAGAATGAGCCGGGCGCTGGAGCAGAACAAGCCGCCCCGTACAAAAGAACAGGAGCGGTGATGTATGGCAAAGGAAGAAAAGCGCGTTTTGGAGCTGGACCGGTATGAGCATGGCGTGGTTATCAACGCCCTCAACGAGATGCGGAATGATCTGATCGGTGAAGATCGCCCCACCGATATTGTAGATGAAATTCTGCTGAAGACCATCGACGCGCCGACCAAAAAGGTCAAGAGTCGGGATGAAGCAAGATAAAGCGGCCATCCGTCTGTTTTGTCTGCTGGGTATCCTTCCCGTGGCGTGGCTGGGACTTCTGATCGCCCCCGCCGCGTCCGAGGGACTACCGGGGATCATTGCTCAATTCTCTGCGGCGATGGGCGACCCGTTTCATATTGTGTTTTGCGAGGACAGCTTAAAAACTGTCCTCCTTTTTTTGTTTGCGTATGGAATGGGACTCGGTATCTATTTCTCCACCCGACGCAACTACCGGCGCGGTGAGGAACACGGCTCGGCTGAATGGGGCGACGCCAGAGCCGTAGACAGGAAATACCGGGCAAAGCAGCCGGAGGCCAATAAGCTGTTCACGCAGAATGTCCGTGTCGGGCTGGACGGCAGAAAGCACCGCCGCAATCTGAACACGATGGTGGTGGGCGGCAGCGGCGCGGGCAAGACGAGATTTTACGCGAAACCCAACCTCTGCCAAGCCAATACCAGCTTCGTTGTCCTCGATCCGAAAGGTGAACTGGCACGAGATACGGGTTATCTGCTGGAACAAAAGGGCTATGAAGTGCGTGTGCTGGATCTGCTGAATATGGAGCGCAGCCATTGTTATAACCCCTTCGTGTATCTCCGGGACGATAACGATGTGCAGCGGCTTGTGACGAACCTCTTTAAGAGTACCACGCCGAAAGGCTCTCAGAGCCAAGACCCCTTTTGGGACACAGCAGCGTCCATGCTGCTGTTGGCGCTGGTGTTCTATCTGCACCATGAAGCACCGCCCGATGAGCAGAACTTCCCCATGGTCATGGAAATGCTGCGCGCTGGTGAGGTGCGCGAGGATGACGACACCTATCAATCTCCGCTGGACGAGCTGTTCGAGCGTCTGGAAATGCGGAACCCCGACCACATTGCGGTGAAGTATTACAAGGACTATCACAGCGGCAGCGCCAAGACGCTGAAATCCATCCAGATCACCCTTGCGGCGCGACTGGAGAAATTCAATCTGGATAGCCTTGCCGCGCTGACCGCAACGGACGAGTTGGATTTGCCCAGCCTCGGAGAGAAAAAGGTGGCGCTGTTTGCGCTGATTCCGGACAACGATACCAGCTTCAACTTTCTTGTCTCCATCCTCTACACCCAGCTATTCCAGCAGCTCTTTTATCTGGCCGATCACAAGCACGGCGGACGCCTGCCTGTCCATGTGCATTTCCTCATGGACGAGTTTGCGAACGTGAGCCTGCCCGATGACTTTGACAAAATACTCTCCGTCATGCGCTCCCGTGAGATTTCCGTATCCATCATTCTGCAAAACCTCGCGCAGATCAAAGCCCTGTTTGAAAAGCAATGGGAGAGCATCGTGGGCAACTGCGACGAGTTTCTCTATCTAGGCGGCAACGAGCAATCCACCCACAAGTATGTGTCTGAGCTGCTGGGCAAATCCACCATCGACACCAACACCTATGGGAAGTCCACCGGGCGCAGCGGCAATTACAGTACCAACTATCAGATCACAGGGCGGGAGCTGCTGGACGCCTCGGAGGTACGCCTGCTGGATAACAGCAAGGCGATCCTATTTATCCGGGGCGAAAAGCCGGTCATGGATGACAAATACGACATTCTCAAACACCCCAATGTGGCGCTGACCACAGACGGGAAAGCAAAACCCTATATCCACGGCGGCACGGAGAACGCTGTCGCCACCATCACCTTTGCGGACGTGGCCGCTGTGCCTGCATCCGCTTCCGCTTTTGAAGAAACGGAAACCATGTACGAACTTCTCTCCAATGAGGAGCTAGAAGAATATTTCAAATTGCAGGAGGAAAAACGCAATGAAAAAGCTGAATGAAACCAAGTCCACCAACAAGCTGCCCATGCCCGGTAAGGTCAAAAAGGGCTTCCGTGCGTACTGTGCCGTCGTGCTGATGGCGGCGCTGGTCATGGGAATGTCTGTCACGGCTTTTGCCGCCAACGACCCCATCCAGGTGGTGAACAACCTTTCGGATTTTATCTTCGGGCTGATCCGCGCCGTGGGTCTGATCCTGCTGGGCTGGGGCATCGTGCAGGTTGGCCTCTCGTTCTCCAGCCACGATCCTAGCCAGCGCAGCAACGGTTTTCTCACCCTCGCCGGTGGCGTCGTGATCACCTTCGCCAAGGAAATCCTCACCCTTATCACCGGCTGATCGCATTCGCAGACGGGCAGGACGGCAAAAGCCGCCTTGCCCATTTCTGCGGGAAAGGAGGATTTAGAACGTGTCAGATAACTGGGTAGTCCAAAACCTCGAAAATGCTCTGAACACATGGAATGAAAAACTGGCGGAGATCTGGCAGCTCATAACGCAGTCGCCGGAGAATTTCAAAGGCGGCGCGATATGGGGCGTCATGCGCAGCATTCACGGAGGTTTGCAGGCTGTGGGGCTGGCGCTGCTGGTGCTGTTTTTTGTAGTAGGCGTCATGCGTACCTGCGGCTCCCTAGCGGAAACCAAGCGACCGGAAACGGCGCTGAAGCTCTTTATCCGCTTCGCGCTGGCCAAGGGCGTTGTCACCTATGGGCTGGAGCTAATGATGGCACTGTTTCGCATCGTCCAGGGCGTGATTTCCACCATTATGAGCTCGGCGGGCTTCGGCGCGGCGCAGCAAACGGTGCTGCCCTCGGAGATCGTAACCGCCGTGGAGGAGTGCGGTTTCTTTGAGAGCATCCCCCTCTGGGCGGTGACGCTAATCGGAGGACTGTTTATTACAGTACTGTCCTTTGTGATGATCATGACCGTGTACGGACGCTTCTTTAAGCTCTATCTCTATGCGGCCATTGCCCCCATCCCACTGTCCACCTTTGCCGGAGAGCCGACGCAGAACGTGGGCAGGAGCTTTCTCAAAAGCTACGCCGCCGTATGTCTGGAGGGTGCGATCATCGTGCTGGCCTGCATCATCTTCTCCTATTTTGCCGCGACACCGCCCACCATCAACACCGGCGCTGCCGCCGTTACGATGGTCTGGAGCTATATAGGCGAGCTGGTATTCAACATGCTTGTCCTCGTCGGCGCTGTGAAGATGGCGGATCGCGTGGTGCGCGAGATGATGGGACTGTGAGCATGGCGACAAACAAAAAACTGTTAGGAGGCACAATGAAATGGCATATCAGATATACAACATTCACCTGTGCAACGGCGAGGTGATCAGAATTATGGAGGACTACGATCTTCCCGTGGAGGAGGGCTTGATCGGTGAGTTTGAAAAGGCTCCAGACGATAAGCTCATGGTGTTCGGGGACATGGCCGGTGAGATCCACTATGTTCCCAAGAAGAACATCGTATCCATCTCCACCAGCGATGTGAAAGTGGTGGATTGAGATGGAAGTCAAAATCAACCGCGAAATTCGCAACTATACGGAATCCATGTTCTTCGGACTGTCCATGCGACAGTTCGTTTTTTCTTTGTTGGCGGTAGGTGTCGCCGTGGGGCTGTATTATCTGCTGCGCCCGCACTTCGGCATGGAGACGGTGAGCTGGATGGTCATTCTGGCCGCGGCGCCCTTTGCCATGCTGGGCTTTCTCAGCTATCACGGTATGACCGCCGAGCAGTTTATCCGGGCGTGGCTGCGCTCTGAACTGATCGAGCCGAAGCAGCTCCGCGTGGAAACTTCCAACCTCTACTATGAGGCGCTGAAGGACACCATCGAAACCCATGAAAAGGAGGTTTACAAGCAGCATGATAAAGACGCTCAGTAACCTGCTGAAGCAGGACAAGGAAAAATACCGCGTCCCGCGCCGGGTGCAGGATGTGATCCCCATCAAGCGCATCTGGACAGACGGTATCTTTTTGGTGGGCAACAAGTTTTCCAAAATGTACCGCTTCACGGACATCAACTATCTTGTGGCCAGCCGCGCAGATAAGGAGTCCATGTTTCTGGCTTATTCCGAGCTGCTGAACAGCCTGGACGCCGGGGCGACCACCAAGGTTACGATCAACAACCGCCGCCTCAATCGCGTGAACTTTGAGCAGACCATCCTCATGCCCCTGCGCGGGGATAAGCGGGATGTGTACCGCAAGGAGTATAACAAGATGCTCATGGACAAGGCCACGGAGGGCAATGGCATCATCCAGGAGAAGTATGTCACCATCACCGTGATGAAAAAGGATGTGGAGGAAGCCCGCGCCTACTTCGCGCGTACCGGCGCGGATCTCATTTCCCATTTTGCCGCCCTCGGCTCCAAGTGTACGGAACTGGACGCCACCGAGCGCCTGCGCGTCCTGCATGACTTCTACCGCACCGGCGAGGAGGTGGATTTCCGCTTCCACGCGCGGGATATGATGCGGAAAGGCCATGACTTCCGGGATTATATCTGCCCGGATAGTATAGAGAAATCCAGCGATCATCTGATGCTGGGAGGTCGCTACTGCCGGGTGTTGTATCTCAAAGACTATGCCTCCTATATCAAGGACAATATGGTGACGGAGCTGACGGACATGAGCCGGAATATGATGCTCTCCATCGACATTGTTCCCGTACCCACGGATGAGGCTGTGCGCGAGGTGGAAAACCGGCTGCTGGGCGTGGAAACGAACATCACCAACTGGCAGCGCCGCCAGAACGCCAACAACAACTTCTCCGCTGTGATCCCCTATGATATGGAGCTGCAGCGCAAGGAGGCCAAGGAGTTTCTGGACGATCTCACTACCCGCGACCAGCGCATGATGCTGGGCGTTATTACGATGGTGCTGACCGCCGAAACGCTGGAACAGCTTGACGCCGACACGGAGGCGGTGCTGTCCATCGCCCGGAAACATATGTGCCAGCTTGCGGTATTGAAGTATCAGCAATTCGATGGCCTCAACACGGTACTGCCCATCGGCACCCGGCGTATCGACGCCTTTCGGACGCTGACCACCGAGAGCCTTGCGGTGTTCATTCCCTTTAAGGTGCAGGAGATCATGGATAAGGGCGGTATCTATTTCGGGGAGAACGCCATCAGCCACAACCTTATCATGTGCAACAAGGAAAACCTGCTCAATCAGTCGGCCTTCCTGCTGGGCGTTCCCGGCTCCGGTAAGTCCTTCAACGCCAAGGAGCTGATCACCTTCCTCATGCTCAACACCGACGATGATATTCTGATCTGCGACCCGGAGGGCGAGTTTGCCCCGCTGGTGGAGGCAATGGGCGAGGACATCGGCACAGTCATCCATGTGGCCGCAGGCGGCAAGCACCGGCTCAACGCCATGTATATGGTGGAGGGCTACGGCGAGAACAATCCTATTGTCGAGAAGTCGCAGTTTATCATGTCGCTGGTAGAGCAGATTGACAAGAACGGCGTCGGGCCGCAGCACAAATCCATCATTGACCGCTGCACTGCGCAGGTCTACAAGGAGGCAGCGGAAACCGGCATTGTGCCGACCCTTGCCACTCTCCGGGAAAAGCTGCTGGTGCAGCCGGAGTTTAAGGCGCAGGAGATCGCGCTGTCTCTGGAGCTGTTCACCACCGGCTCCCTGGACATCTTCGGCCACGCCAGCAATGTCAATCTGGACAAGCGCGTGGTGGTGTTTAACATCCACGACTTGGGCGAACAGCTCAAGCCCACCGGCCTGCTGGTCATCACCGACACCATGCTCAACCGCGTCACTCTCAACTGGCAGCGCGGCAAGCGCACCCATGTGTTCATCGACGAGTTTCATGTGGTGTTTGAAAACGAGCAGAGCGGCAACTTCTTCACCTCCGCGTGGCGGCAATTCCGTAAGCGCAACGCCTATCCCACCGCCATCACGCAGAACGTGGAGTATCTGCTGGACTCCGTGCAGGCCAGTACGATGGTGTCCAACAGCGAGTTTGTGGTCATGCTCAACCAGGCGGCCAATGACCGTGAGAAGCTTGCAAAACTCTTGAACATCTCCAACGAGCAGATGAGCTATGTCACCAACGCGGACGCGGGCTGCGGCCTTATCCGCTATGGGCGCGCTTTGGTGCCTTTTATCAACCGTTTCCCCAAGGATACTGAGCTATATAAACTGATGACGACGAAACCCGGTGAGGGTGTATTTGGAGGGTATGAAAATGCGTAAATTCAATAAGACACAGGTTTTCTTTCTAATCGGGGCGGTGCTGTTCACCGCCCTTTTCCTTTTCTCCGGCATCATGGCCATGCGGCAGTATAAGGACACCAAACAGAGCACCGAGGCGTTCAACGCCGTGGCCGATCTTGTAAAGCCCGCCCCGACGCCGGTGTTGACCTCCGTAGAGGACTCCACCGGCGAGGACGGGACAGATACCCCGGCAAGCTATGAGCCTGCCCCGGAACTGACCGCCTATGACAAGTATGTTGATGTTTACAATGAAAACAGCGATTTTATTGGGTGGATCAGCATTGAGGACACCAAGATCAACTATCCCGTCATGCAGACTCCCGGCAACAAGGACTTTTATCTGAAGCACGCCTTTGACAAGTCCTACAGCGAATACGGCGTCCCTTATATGCAGGAAAATTGCAAGCCGGGTCTTTCGGACAACTGCATTATCTACGGCCACCACATGCAGGACGGCTCCATGTTTGCCGACCTCTGCAAGTTTGAAAGCGAGGACTTCTACAAGGAGCATAAGACCATCCATTTTGACACGCTGGCGGGCTTTGGCGAGTATGAGATCGTGTGCGTATTCAAGACGGCGGCCTATTCTGCGGATGGCTTCAAGTATTACCACTTTGTGGACGCTGTCGATGCTGCGGAGTTTAACAGCTTCCTGTCCACCTGCCAATCTCTCGCCCTTTATGATACGGGCGTGAGCGCCGAGTACGGCGACAAGCTGATTACGCTCTCCACCTGTGAATACAGCCGCAGCAACGGGCGCATGGTGATCGTTGCCAGGCTGGTGCAGCCTGCCGCCGATGAGGTGGGAGGCAATGGCTGATATTAAAACGCGGGATGCGGTCAAAGGCACGATCAAGACCATAGATAAATCTGCTGTTGCCGCTGAGCGCATGAAAGACGCCTTTATCCGCACCAAGGAAAAGGCGGAGAGTAGCACTTCTCCCACAGAGAACAGCCCGGAGGAATACGCGGCAGACCGTGTGACCGGCAGCGCGGAAGCTGTCACCTTCGGGGCGGCGCATGAGTTTGACAAGCACGGGAGAAAGGCCGTCCAGGACACCAAGGAAAATATAGCCAAGGCCAAGGACTATCTGGAGCAGCGCAGGGCTGCGCAGCCGCAGGAGGCGGCAAAGAATGCCGCCGAGAAAGCGCAGGAAACAGCCCACGCCGCCCAGCAGCCCAGCCAGACCGTGACCTATCCAAGCGCCGCACCCACCCCGTCCAGAACGCCGACCACTCCGGCAGAAACGCCCCAGCCATCACCGGCTGGGGCGCGTATCAAGACCATAGATCGGCAGCGCATGACCATTCGCACACGGGAAAGCTCCCACGCAGTCATCAAGCAGCCCACGAGAACAGGCGGCATCCGTGCAGTCAAAGGCTCTGCCCGTACCGTCAAGACTGCCGAGCAATCATCCCGTGCGGCCATCAAGACCAGCGAACAGGCGGCGCGCACCGCGCAGGCCAGCGCCAAAGCCACAGTAAAGACAGCAGAACGAACAGCACAGGCGGCGAGGGCGGCGGCAAGGACCGCCGCCGAAACCGCCAAGCGCGCCGCTGAAGCTACGGCCAAGGCCATCAAGGCGATCATTGCCGAGACGAAGGCGCTGATCGAGGCCATTGTCGCGGGCGGTTGGATCTCCGTTATGATCATTCTGATCGTGGTGATGCTGGGCGTGGCGATCTCTCTTTTCGGCAGCGGCAACGGTAATAGCTCTTATACGCCGGTGAGCGCGGAGGTGGAAGCCTACACTCCCATCATTCGCATTTATGCCCAGCAGTACGGTGTCGGGGAATACGTGGAACTGATAAAGGCCATTATGATGCAGGAGAGCGGCGGGCGCGGAGACGATCCTATGCAGGCGTCCGAGAGCGGCTATAATACCCGATATCCGCACAGCCCCAACGCCATCACCGACCCGGAGTATTCCATTGATGTAGGCGTTCAGACCATCGCGGACAGTCTGCGGCAAGCGGATGTGGAAAGCCCCATCGACATGGATAACATCAAGCTGGCCTTGCAGGGCTATAACTATGGTAATGGCTTTATCTCATGGGCAAGGGCAAACTATGGCGGCTACACTCCCATAGCGGCAATCGAATTTTCTGACATGATGGCAGCAAGAATGGGTTGGAGTGGATACGGCGACAAACAGTATCCGGCCCATGTGTTGCGATACTATCCCATAGGACGTGCCTTTACCGTGGGCGGCAATCAAGCCATCGTGGAGGTAGCCTTGACGCAAGTGGGCAACGAGGGCGGTGAGCCATACTGGAGTTGGTGGGGCTTGAGCTACCGCGTGGAATGGTGCGCTATCTTTGTGAGCTGGTGCGCCGACCAATGCGGTTATCTGGATGCAGGTGTCCTCCCCAAAATGGAGGGCGTGCGCCCATATGTGGACTGGTTTATCCAGCGCGATCAATGGCAAGACCGTGACTATAAACCGATCCCCGGCGACATCATCTTTTTTGACTGGGAGAGCGACGGTTTGGCCGATCACGTCGGCATCGTAGAAAAGGTGGAGGACGGGCTGATCTACACCGTGGAGGGTAATTCCGGGGATCGCTGTGTGGAAAACCGCTATTACCTCTCCTCGGCTCCCGTGTACGGTTTTGGTTTACCACTGTATTAAATGACTGTGGCAAAATAATAGGCCGTGACTCAAAGGTCACGGCCTATTTTAACTGAGTCTCCGTAAAACTGATTATCCGCCAATCCCTGCTACACATATTTGACACTTATTTGCAAAAGGCATATTTTTTGTGTAGATCAGATTTAGTCGCTCATTTTTCTAGAAACAGATATGGCAAGAAGCAGAAATAATAATATTTCAGTAATCTTTTTTCCTGCTCGCTATGCTACAATTCTATTATGCCTTTATTGAAAGAAGGTGCCTGAAATGGCTGCCAATCGAATCTTACTGGTGGAGGACGATCACGCCATCGCCGACGCCGTTGCTTTGAATCTGAGAACCGTAGGTTATGAGGTTATTGCCTATGATGACGGCGCTTTGGCCGCCGCGTCCTTGGAGAATGACCATTCCTTTGACCTTGCTCTCTTGGACATTATGCTGCCCGGCATGGACGGCTTCCAGCTCTTTGCGCTGATGGAGAAATACAACATTCCGGTCATCTACATGACCGCCAAGACCGACAGCGAATCGGAAGTGCGCGGTCTCAAGGAAGGCGCGGAGGATTACATCGTCAAGCCCTTCGAGATCGTGACTCTGCTGGTGCGGATCGAGAAGGTGCTCTCTCGAACCGGGCGGCTCAACCAGGTCTACCGCTTCCAGGACTTTACCCTGGACGCGGAGAACCGCACGCTGATCCGCGCCGGAGAGCCCATCGACCTGCCGCCGCTGGAATTTGATGTGTTCGCGGTGCTGATGAAGAACAAAAACCGCACCGTCTCCCGGGAGCGCATCCTGAACGAGATCTGGGGCGAGGATTATTTCGGGGACATTCGCACGGTGGATGTGCGTGTGGCGAACCTGCGGAAAAAGCTGGGGCTCAGTGACGAGATCCGCACGATTTCGAAAACTGGTTACCGGCTGGAGGAGCGGCGGAAATGAAGCTATGGAAAAAAGTATCCCTGCTGTGCAGCCTGGTGCTGGTGCTGGCCGTAGGCGCGTGTACAGTCCTTCTCATCACGCAAGCCCGGGACGAGATTTTGAATCTCACCTATCAAAACGCCGAGCAGAAGCAGCAGGCGCTGGTGCGCTCCTTCAACAACATGCTGCAGTATTATCATGAGGAGCAGGACAGCGAGGCGGCGACCCGCTCGCTGATGAAATACTGCTTTACCCAGTACGCCGACAGTGAGGCCGTGCTGATGCTCTCCGGCGAAACCATCTATTCTTCCCTCTCCCTCGATCCCAGCGAGTATCTGACGCCGGGTGACGGGGACACGCCCGGGCGCTATACCGGCGCGGTAAACGGGCGTCAGCTCCTGATCGTGGGCGGCGACGCAAGATTGCCCTATACCTTTACGCACAATCTTGAGGGACTCAGCTGCATAGTCTATATCGTGCAGGATATTTCGCCGGTCTATGATCAAATCCGCACGCTCACTTTGCAGTTTGTCGCCATCGGCGCAGTGTGCATTGGGTTGGGCCTTTTGCTGATCGCTTCGCTGGTGCGGCGCTCCCTGCGTCCGCTGCAGGAGCTGCAAAGCGCGGCGGCCCATATTGCGGAGGGCAACTATGCCGAGCGTGCAGCCGTGACCTCCTCCGACGAGGTCGGCGCACTGGCGCAGGATTTCAATGCTATGGCGGCCTCCGTGGAGCAGCACATCGAAGAACTCACCGAGACGGCGGAGAGGCAGCGCCTTTTCATCGGCGGCGTGACCCATGAATTCAAGACGCCGCTGACCGCGCTGCTGCTGAATGCGGACTCCCTGCAAAACACCTATCTGGACGAGGAGGAGCGTAGCGCGACCCTCGCGCGGATCGAGCATCAGACCCGCTGGCTGGAACGGCTGGTGCAAAAGCTCCTCAAGCTCATTACGCTGGATCAAAAGCCGGAGCTGCAGCCGGTTTCCGTTCCCGAGTTGCTGGATCGTGTGCGGGAGAGCACTGCGGACACGCTCAACAAACGGGGCGTTTCTCTGGAAACGGATTGCCGCGTGGAAGCCCTAAATCTGGACGCCGATCTGATGCAGTCCGTGCTGGTGAACCTGGTGGACAACGCGAGCAAAGCATCTCGCGAAGGGCAGACCGTGACCCTCTCCGCGGACGAGACCGGCTTTGCCGTGCGGGATCAGGGCTGCGGCATTCCCCAAGAGGAAATTGACCGCGTCACCGAGCCCTTTTACATGGTGGATCGTTCCCGCAGCAAAAAGCTGGGCGGCGTGGGCCTTGGCCTTGCGCTGGTTAAGGAGATCGTACAGGCCCACGGCGGCAGATTGGAGATCGAAAGCGCTGTCGGGGAGGGCACAACAGTGAGGGTCAAACTGCAACAATAATATTTCGGTAATCTTTCGGTAACGACTTTTCTTTTGCTTGCGCCTATGCTGTGGGTGCATTCTAAAGAAACAGAGGTACACGTGATGAAAAAGACAACTTCTATCTTTCTTTTGGTAGCTATGGTGCTGACGCTTCTCACCGGCTGCCAGAAAACGCCGGAGGTTCCTGTAGTGGTTCAAAAAGATCAGGAGCAGATGCTTCAAACAGCAGAACAGGGCAAGGATAATTCCTCTTTGCTTGCCTCGCTGGCTGTTCCCGAACACTTCACCGGTGATTGGACCGGCGTGAACGGCCTTGTGCATGTCACCGCTGACGCGGAGATCGTGCTGCCAAGCGCGGACAAGATTCCTACCGGCAGCATTGCCCGCCGGGACTTTACGCAGGAAGATCTGGACACTTTTCTCCGTGTCTTCTTTAAGGGACAGCCCTTCTATGAGGAGATCAACATTACAAAACAGCAAGCGCTTTCAGAGTTGGAAAGATACCAGGCCATGCAGCGCGGCGACATTCCTCTTTCGGGCGATACCACTTATGAAAAACTGCCGGATGTTATTGCGTATTATGCTGAGCTCGCCCGTACAGCGCCGGATGAGGGAGAGCTTCGGATGGCCTCCACTTCATTTGTTTCCGATGGCCCTCTCGAAAAAATGAGCGGGTGGGCAGAGGTGGATGGAAGAAAGGCTCATCTCTGGGTGCAGAATTATCCTGATTTTTGGGATTCTGCCGTCTACTATGTACAGGGCTTTGGCGACCCTAACAACAGTAATTGCCAACCAAGCACCTCTGTCCCGGACGACATTGCAAAAGAACCGTTCCAGCCGGATTTCTCTGTTTCAGAGGCAATTCAGATGGGTGACGCACTGATTGCCGGACTTGGTTTTGAAAATGTCGTCTGCGATCACGCCACACCCGTCTACTTTGCCGATGCGCAGATGCTCCGAGGGGCGGTCAGCGTGGAGGACGCGGAATCATACTATGCTTCGCGCTGGAATGATCCAGATCGGTTTATCCTCGACACAGGTTATCAGTTGCAGTATGTCAGAAGTCTGAACGGCTTTCCGCTTGGCTATACCAGTATCGAAGGGATCAACGTGGAAGAAGGGAACTATGCATCTGTCTGGCCATATGAGACAATTGAAGTTTGCGTGACGAAAGATGGCGTCGTTTACTTCAAGTGGAAAGCGCCGACCGATAGTCCCGTGCTCGAGCTCGAGGATACTCAGCTCATGAGCTTTGATGAGATTGCGTCCGTCTTTGAGCGAATGATCATGGTCAAGTACAGCTACATTCAGACGATCAACGACAACGGCGGCGACGCCCGCCCACGCATTCAGATCGACAAGGTCAGGCTGAGTCTCATGCGGATCAAAGCAAAAAACAGCAGGGACACGGGCTTGCTGATTCCTGTTTGGGATTTTTACGGGACAGAAATTTATCAGAGAGACGGAATGGATGTGCCCTTAGAAGAAACGATCGTCCTCACCATCAATGCCATTGACGGCAGCATGATTGACCGGGAGCTGGGTTATTAAGGAGGGCATGGCATGAAACGGATTCTCTCTTTGCTTCTTTTTGCCTGCCTTGCTCTCGGCCTGCTCACTGGCTGCCAGAAGACGCCGGACACCCCGGTAGTGATCCAAAAGGATCAGGAGCAGATGCTCCAAACTGCCCAGCACGGCCGGGACAATTCTGCGCTGCTGGCCGCTCTCGAGGTGCCCGAGCGCTTCACCGGTGATTGGACGGGTGTGAACGATTTTGTGCATGTCACCGCCGATGCGGAGATCGTACTGCCGAACGCGGACAAGATCCCCACTGGCAGCATTGGACGCCGGGATTTCACGCAGGAGGATGCGGACAATCTGATGCGCGTTCTACTGAAAGGCAACACGCTCTTCAAAGAGCTGGGCATGACAAAGCAGCAGGCGCTGGAGCGTCTGGAACAGCTGCAAGCCATGCAGCGGGGTGAGATCCCCTTGGATCTGGACGATGGCTATGAAGCGCTGCCGGATGCCATCGAGCATTGGGCGGAATACGCCCGTACCGCGCCAGACGGCGACGAGCGCGTCCTGGCAGAAACCAGCTTTGTCTCCCGGAGCGAAAACTTGGAGGAAATCAAGGGATGGACTGAGCTTGACGGGAAGAAGGTGCACTTCTTTATCCAAAACTGCCCTGGCTATTTGGATCATGCAGCTGTTTTTGTCGATGGCTACGGTGATGTGAACTTCTCCTCCGCCGTTGCCATTTCCCGGATGCAGGACGAACTCCCTGAGCCGCTGACTGTGGACTTTCCCATGGAGGACGCCATCCAGCAGGGCGACGCGCTGATGGAGGAATTGGGCTTTGAACATGTCGTCTGCGACAACGCCTATCCCGTTCTCTTCACCCGCTCGAGTGAGACGGGCTATGAGCTGCAGTATGTGCGCTGCCTGAACGGTTTTCCGATCAGCTGGACGCCGATCCGCGGCGGCGCTGTGCCGGAGAATGAGAACTACAGCGGGGCCTGGCATTACGAGGTCATCACACTGGATTACACCAAGGACGGGCTTGTCTATTTCTACTGGGAATCCCCACACACGGAGCCGGTGCTGCAGGTGGAGGACACGCAGCTCATGCCCTTCGACCAGATCGCGGACATTTTCGCCAAGATGATCATGGTGAAAAACAGCGATGTGCAGGTCGCAAACGAGCGCAACGGATTTGACACCATGCGAAACTACGATATCACCAAGGTCAAACTCGGCCTCATGCGCATCAAAGCCAAAGGTTCCTTCGACGAGGGACTATTGGTGCCGGTCTGGGATTTCTGGGGCGAGGAGCGCTGGGAATCCGACAGCCCGCTGGTCCAAGAGGTCTCGGGTGAGGAGCCAAGCAAAATCATCCTCACAATCAACGCCATCGATGGCAGCATGATCGACCGGGAGTTGGGCTACTAAGTTCATACAAGAAAAAAGCGCGGGCAGCCGCGCTTTTTTCTTGCCTGTGCAACGGTAATAATTCGGTAATGTTTCGGTAACGACAATTCCGCTTGCACAGCCTACAATATCGGCAGATTGAAGAAAGAGGGGGAGATTCCATGCTGCGTGTACTTTACTCAAGCATCCGGCAGGCGCTAAGCGGGCGCGGCTTCCTGCTTTCGCTCTGCGGCACGGTGGCAGTGATCTTCCTCTCCTCCATCAAGGCTATCGTCACTGCGTTCCGCAGCGAAACGCTCCTGGTCTTCGGCTACCACCATGACTTTATCACATCAGCGCTGGGTTCTGAAGGCATGACATTGGCACTGCCGCTTCTGGCCGCACTGCCCTTTACGGCGGTTTTTCTGGACGACCTGAAAAGCGGATTTCTCAAGGAATACCTGCCGCGGACCACCCCGACAGGGTACTTGCTTGGCCGGATCACCGGTTGCCTGCTCTCCGGGGCACTGGCGCTCTGCCTCGGCGTGTTTCTCGCCTACGCGGTCGCGGTGCTGCTGTTTCTTCCGCTGGAGCGGGCACCCACCGATCCCGCTCTGATCGGGAAGCTCATCCGTGAGCTGCGCCAGACGCTGGAGCTGATGGCCTGCTCCGGGGCGCTGTGGTCCGCCGTCGGGCTGTTGCTTGGTACCGTGACAGGCAGCAAGTACATGGCCTATGCCTCGCCCTTTGTCCTCTACTATGTGCTCATCATCCTGCACGAGCGCTACTTGCCGGACTTGTTTATCCTCTATCCCAAGGAGTGGATCGCGCCCTCCGCACACTGGCAGTTTGGCGTCACCGGCGTGCTTCTTTTGGTGGGAGAGCTCACCGTTTTGGCCGAGCTCGGCTTTTTCGTCGCCGCAGGAAGGAGGCTTCGGCAGCTATGAAACTGCGTCAGACCATCGCCGTTGCCGCATACAACTTCCGGCAATGGAGGCGCAATCCAAGGATTGTCCTTTGCTTCTGCCTGGCCTTTATCCTGTGCTTTCTTCTCTCGGACAAGGCCGTGCGCTTTTCGCGGACTTACGGCAGCATCATGCAGATCCTCGAGCCCTTCATCTGGACCTTCGGAGACGCAAACTCGATTTTGCTGTCCTCCCTGCTGCTGATCCTGCTGTTTGCGGATATGCCCTTTATCAGCGCGGGAACCCCCTTTATGCTGCTGCGCATCGACCGTAAGACCTGGGTGCTGGGGCAGGCGCTCTACATCGTCGCGGCGACCACGGTGTATCTGTTGTTCGTGCTCTTGTCCACCTCGTTTATCTGCCAGTCCCGCAGCTTTCCCGGCAACCAATGGTCGGAGACCGCGGCCATTCTCGGCTATTCTGGTGCGGGGCAGGCCGTGGCGCTCCCGGCACTGGTGAAAACGCTGGAGCTGAGCCTGCCCTACGCCTGCACCGCGTGGATCTTCGCGCTGATGCTCCTATACACTCTGCTGCTGATGTTCCTCATGCTGCTCTTTAATCTCCGCTTTGGGCAGCTCGGCGGCGTAATCGGCGTGCTGGGCTTCTCGCTCTATGGCTTTCTCCTAAACCCCAAGACAATTCAAACGATCTTTCAGATCCCGGATGAATGGATGTACAAGGCCAATGTGGCGGTGGGCTGGCTCTCGCTGCTGAACCAGGCCACCTATCACATGCACAACTTCGGCTATGATCTGCTGCCAAAGCTCTGGCAGACGGTGGCGATCTTCCTTGCGCTGATCGCCCTGCTTTTCTTGCTCTCGCTGCACGCGGTGCGGCGGTATAACTTCAGTTTTACCGGAACGGAGGGCGGCACATGAAAAATGAACCTGTGATTCGTGTTCATAATGTCTCCAAGGACTTCGGACAAGAGAGAGTTTTACACAGCGTCAGCCGCGACTTTGCGCCGGGGCAGATCCACGGCATCGTGGGCAACAACGGCAGCGGAAAGACGGTGCTGATGAAATGTATCTGCGGCTTTCTGTTCCCCACTGAGGGCGAGGTCTCGGTAAACGGCAAAGTGGTGGGCCGGGATATGGATTTTCCGCCCGATCTCGGCATTATCATCGAGACACCGGGCTTTCTGCCGGGGCTGACCGGAATCAAGAATCTGGAGCTGCTGGCCTCTCTGCGGGGCAAGATCGGCCTGCGGGAGATCGCGGATTCGATCCGGCGCGTCGGGCTTGACCCGAACATGAAAAAGCCTGTGGGCAAGTACAGCTTGGGGATGCGTCAGCGGCTCGGCATCGCGCAGGCGATCATGGAAGATCCTTCGTTGCTCATTCTGGACGAGCCCTTCAACGGGCTGGACAAGCAGGGCGTTTTAGATATGCGAAAGCTCATCAAGAGCTTGAAAACGGAGGGCAAGACAATTCTGCTGGTCAGCCACAATCAGATGGATATTGACGAACTCTGTGATACCGTGTGCGAGATGGACGCGGGCGTGATGAAAATGATAAGGGAGGAAGCAATATGAAAAGAATCCTTGCGCTCTTGCTGGCGCTGATGCTGCTCTCAGCGCTTCCTACCTTTGCGCTTGCCTCCGACTTGGAGGCAGGCGATGAAACGGAAGCCAGCCCGGAAGAAACACCGGATATTGAAGTCGTACTCAGTTCTCCAGAGTTGAGCGAAGATCCGTCTGAAACCTCTGCGCCGGAGGAAGCACCTGCTGCCGAAGAGGCCCCTGCGCTGGAGGAGACCTCTGCCCCGGAGGATACTCCAGCTCCGGAGGATACCCCTGCCCCGGAACCGACGGCAACTGCACAACCGGAAGAAACACCCGCACCGGAGGAAACCCCGGAGCCACTTGTCATTGTGGATCAGCTCATTATAGATGACAAGCATCTGTATGAGAATATGGATTTCACCTACGAGCAGGGTTATGTGCCCGTGGTAGAGAATGGCTTCGCTTATCTCACGCTGCCGCTGTTGGGAGAGACTTATGACGAGAAAGTGACCGTGACTTTGAATCTCGGTTCGCCTTCGAGCAGTCCTTTTGTATTCGGGAATTATTCCAAAACCGTCTCGCCGGAGGATGGCGTTTACGTCTTTGCCTTTGCCGTCCCGCTGTCCGGCAGCCGCATCAACGGCACATACCCGGTCATATTAACTGCGAAATATCTGGACAGCCGCGGCGGTCAGGCACAGCAGGACTTCACGCTGTATGTGACAATCACGGACGGGAGCAATCCGCCCAGCGCCAGCACAGGCGGAGGCGGCGGAAGGCAAACCGTGACGGCGCCGCAGCTGTTTATCAAATCCTGCGAAATCGAGCCGGGGACCGTTGGCGGCGAGGAAACATTTACTGTTTCTGTGGAGATCGAGAACATCGGAAATCTGCAGGCAAGAAACGTCCTGCTCTCCTTTGGCAGTGCCAACAGCGAGATCTTGCCGGTGGAGACGAATAACATGATCAATCTCGGCGAAATCAATCGGGGCGAGAGCAAAGCCGCATCCTTTGAAATGAAGACTACAAAAGATGTGCTTGCTGGAAACCAATCGTTTTTTATCAAGCTGGATTACATCGACATCTACGGAGGATCATTTTCAGAAAGCCGGAACTTTTCGATCCGTGTCACCCAACCGGCCGAGGCCGCGACCGATCCGATCCTCTTTCCCAAGCAGGTGACAGCCGGAGAGACCGTGCCCGTCTCGGTCATAGCCTATAACACCGGAAAGAGCACCCTGCACAATGTTACCGTGACGATAAACGGCGGCGGGATGATTCCCAAATCCTCCGCGTTCTTCGGGGATCTTCCTCCCGGGCAAACCGGCAGCGGAAGTATCGAGGTTTATGTCGGTACGCTCAGTATGACAGGCGGTGTTGGGGATTACGGAAAGACTGACGGCGTCTGCAAGATCACCTATACCGATGACGACGGTGTGAAGCAAAGCATCGAGACGAAGTTTTCCTCCGAGATCCTCGCTCCAAAAGAAGAGAGCGGAGAATCCGAGGAGGAGAAGAAAGCCGCCTCGCAATGGTGGATCAGCGCCCTCGTCGCCTTCGCGGTAATTGCAATTACGACTTCAATCATCGTGACCGCGAGGTTCAGTAGAATGATGAAGATGAGGTGAAATAGTTTATGCGCGCAAAATAAAAAGCTACTTTCTGATTGTCTGCCAAAAAGGCACTCTGCTAAAATACAAGACAGAACGCATTATGGCAGCGTAGCTTGGCGCGTTGTCTGAAGAATAGTTTAACATGTTCATAAGCCAGACGCATTGACGCAGAGCTATTAAAACACCAAGAGGAAAAACAATGACTCAAAACAACTCAGATTCCCGCTGGATACCTTGCCCGATCTGTGGAAACAGAACGCGAACAAAGGTCAACGCGGATACAGTTCTTGTGAAGTTTCCACTGTATTGCCCCAAGTGTAAAAAAGAAACTCGAATTAACGTAGTAAAGCTGAAGATGGTATTGAGCGAAGAGCCAGACGTGTAACGCAGAGCCAGCTCCCCGATTTTGGTGGAGCTGGCTCATTTTATTTAATCTCTGTCCCGCCTTTCGTGCGGAGCGCGTTAAGGACAGACTGAAAGACTGGGATCACAGCAAGGGCTTCTTCTTCGCTGCAATCTTCCACCAACAGGCGTAATTGCCGGAGTGCTGGGGATTCCCGCTGCATATTTGGATAGAAAATTTCCCGCGAGTCCATATTGAGAGCACGAACTAAAGGATATAAGACCTCCAGTTTAGGATTACCCTTGTAGTTTTCAATGTTCAATACCGTGCGAACATCCTTATCCATTTTGTCGGCAACTTCCCGCTGGGTGAGCCCCGATGCACCACGGGCACGTTTTACGGCATCGCCTAAAGAACGAGAGTATTCTTTCATCACAATTCACCTCTCGCATATTCTACAATACCTGTCCTTTCAGCAAAATTCGCGCTGTTTCATCTATTGAGTGTATTGAGATACATGAAATATATGTATGAGGAAGTAAGACATGAATGTGCAGCTTTGCGGTGAGTATTCGCCGCACATGAATTTCAATGTTATGCACGGACATACCCCATCATCACAGATGTATCGCAATACACTGTAATCTTCTGTTCCCCATGTAATCAAATAAGGCTTGCTTGCCGTTCTCCGCCCTCTCGATCTGATTTTCAAAAAACAGATCGGAGGTAAAAGAAAATGGATGGCAAGCATCCAAATCAATATGATAAGCGCCCCAAGAGGCGCAAAGACAAAGACAATCCCTATGAACTGCTTTCGGTTGGTATGGATACTCCAACGGCTCGTTATTACATTCGCTTTAAGGATGGACAAGGTGTAGAGCATTGTATGGAGATTGAAAAGCCGCTTTTTGATATGCTGGACGGCTTTGAGCTGGAGGATATATCGTACTTAAACGAAGTGGACAATCATTACGAGCACTCAGAGCTAACCGAGGCATCATTGAATGAACGCGCATTTGAAGCACCTCAGCCCATTGAAGCGATTGTGAATTTTAAGATTGAGTGCGAGGAATTACATAGGGCGATCCGGCATCTACCGGAGATCCAGCGCCGTAGGCTGATACTCTACTATTTTTGTGATATGACTTATGAGCAGATCGCGGAAATTGAAAAGTGCAGCTATCCCGCCGCGCGGCGGTCAATATTGTCGGCAATTGACAATCTGAAAAAAATTCTGAAATAAGGGGGTACATTTTCCCTGATTAGTTAGGAAACAGGTGAGAGGCAACGGAAAGCCTTTCACCTGTTTTCCGTTTTGCGGTGAATGGGTTTGACCTTTGACAACAGAATACCCATTCATCAAGCACATTCCCATAGCTGTTGCGAGAGCATGAGCCAGTATAGCGACTGCGCCATGATCTGAGGAGGGTGTAGGCAGCGAAGAATCACTTTTTCTTGTTTTCGGCTTGCACATCCGCCGCAGGGAGCGGAAACAGTCTGCTATGAGCGTCGGATGGTCACCGGCGCGGCCACGAAAGGCTATGGGGTCAAAGATACTCCTGCCCAGTCACAGTCCGAGCGTGCAGCGCGTTTCCGTGCGTGAGGCGTCACAGGCAATGAGGGCAGCCGACAGCGATCCTGCCGGGGGTTAGATTCCCGTGGAGCTGGTGCACCGCCAGCCGTTTGATGACTTCCCAAAAGCAGGCCGGGGTGCCGAGGACAAATAGGCTTGCTTGAAAATAAAACTGCCGGACAACGGACAGCAAATGCCAAGGGCGAGGTATGTCTATATCGTCTCAAAACCATGCTGTCCCGCGCCCGGCCTTTACATAGACGGCTTTTGACCGTCTTTATCTTTTTAAGGGGGCAAACACCATGAACAAAACATATTATCGCGGTGATATGTACTTCACCGATTTTGGTATAGGGTTGGGATCGGAGCAAATGGGCTACCGTCCCGCCGTCATTATTCAGAATAACACGGGCAATATGTATAGCTCAACAGTTATCGTTGCAGCGATAACGAGCCAGAAACCG
>CAMKAP010000003.1 GCA_946410505.1 uncultured Clostridia bacterium | reverse complement strand
GAGCGCAGGAAGGGGCGGGTGGTCTTCTCCCAGCGGATGACGGAGCACCACTGGTTATACAGCATGGGCAGCTCCCGGTAGGAGTGCAGCACGCGGGACCAGTGATCGCAGAACATGGTCTCGGAGGTGGGGCGGAAAGCCAGACGCTCCTCCAGCTCCTCGCTGCCCCCCTGGGTGACCCAGGCGCACTCGGGCGCAAAGCCGTTGACCAGCTCGCCCTCCTTCTTCAGCAGACTCTCAGGGATCAGCACCGGCATCGCCACATTCTGGTGCCCGGTCTTTTTGAATTCCCCGTCCATGATCCGCTGCATATTTTCCCAAATGGCATAGCCGTAAGGGCGCAGGATCGTAAAGCCCTTCACGGAAGCGTACTCCACCAGCTCCGCCTTACGGCAGATGTCCGTATACCACTGGGCGAAGTCCACCTCCATATCGGTGATCTGCTCCACTTTTTTCTCTTTCGCCATAACAAATCCTCTCTTTCGCCGAATTTTTCAGCTCTTAGTATTTTATAGTGTGGTCATGGGCTTGTCAATAGTTTAAGACGGCGCCGCACGATCCGCCTTTCGGAAAAAGCTCTCGCCGGACGATACGCCGGCGCCTTAAAAAATGACAAATTGTAACATTTTTGTGAAAAAGCCTTGACCTGCGGCAGGGAAATGGCTATAATAGCTCCGCGCAACTATGTGCGCCCGGATTACTGCGCCGTTTTTCGGTCAGTGATGTAAACACGGAGGTGAACGACATCAACAAGCAGAAATTTCTTGCGGAGCTTGGCAAGCTTCTGACCTTCATGTATGAAGAAGACCGTCAGTCGGCTCTGACCATGTACAGCAAGATGTTTGACGATACGGACAGCGAAGAGGCTCTGATCCAGTTTCTCGGGTCGCCCACCCGTCAGGCCGTAGTCGTCGCCCGGGCCTATAACGCCCGCGTGCGGAAGCTGCAGGTGGAGTCCCAGTCCCGCGAGGAGGACGGCGGCGTCTCCGAGGCAGCGCCGGACTTTGTGCTGGCGATCGACAAGCTGTATCAACAGTTTATTCCCGAACACAGCGAGCAGAACCGCATCATGGACGATCAGTTCTCCCTGTTTGAGGATATGGGCCATCCCGCGGACGACGGGCTGGACGCAGTCTATCCCGTTCTCGACCTGCGCACGGACGCCGGAGATACCGCGGCGGATGTGCGCATGCAGGCAGAGCTTCCGGCGGAGGAAGCAACGCCGGAGGGCGATGCCGATGAGGTGGACGTCTTTCTGCAGGACTTCAGCATTCCCGACGAGGCGCTGGAGGAGAGCGAGGACGAGACCTTTGCGGACGCCCCCGCCCCCTATGAGTTTGTGAGCGCGGCCTATTCCTATGACGAGCCCGAGCTGCGCAGGCAGCCCCGGGTATTTCTCCTGATCCTGTATATCCTGCTGGGTGTTCCCATTACGCTTATCGGCATCGTGCTGCTGCTGATCCCCACGCTCGTATGTCTTGCGCTGGCCGCCGTTTCCATTGTCGCCGGCGCCACGCTGGTCATCGCCGCTTTCGGCGGTTTCAAGATCCTGGCGGATTTCCTGCTGCTCTTCGGCGCTGCCGTGATTCTGCTGGCGCTGGGGCTGCTGTTCCTGTGGCTCTTCATCTGGTTCATCGGCGGTGCGATCGCCGGGATGGTCGCCGGCGTGATCGAGCTGGGCAGACACTGGTGCTATAAGGAGGTGGCGGCATGAAGAAAGCAGGTCGTGTTGTTCTCATTATTGTGCTGGCCGCCGTGCTGCTGGGCGCAGTCTGTGTCGGCGTCGGTCTGATGACCGGGGCGGATGCCATGCGCGTCTACTCCACGCTGGACGAGCGCTACAACATCGGCGCCTATCAGGAGGCCTACACCGAGTACGCCGGCCAGGTGATCGACGTGGTGAAGGAGGCATGGGAGAATCCCGTCGCCTGACGGAGCTGCCGAGACGAAATGGACAAGAAATACGATGCGCTCAAGCTGGAAAACCAGCTCTGCTTCCCGCTCTACGCCTGCTCCCGCGAGGTCATCAAGCTGTATAAGCCCTTCCTCGACGAACTGGATCTGACCTACACCCAGTACATCGCCATGATGGTGCTCTGGGAGCATAAGGCCGTGACGGTCAAGGAGTTGGGCCAGTATCTCTTCCTGGATTCCGGCACGTTGACACCGCTGCTCAAGAAAATGGAGGGCAAAGGCCTCATCAGCCGCAAACGCGACCAGGAGGACGAACGCAGTCTGATCGTGAGTCTGACCGAAGAGGGCGAGGCCATGAAGGAAAAGGCGCTGGAGGTGCCGGCCAAGATGGCCGGTTGCGTGCGCCTGGAGCCGGAGGAAGCACAGGAGCTTTACCGGCTTCTGTACAAGCTGCTTCGATAATCGAATCAAATTTGACTCCCCGTGTTGTGAAAACACGGGGAGGTTTTTTATTGCTGATTATCCAATCGCTCAGAGCGGGCAGGCGGCGTTTATTCAAGAACCATTTCTTTCCTGTTCGCGGAAAGAAACGGTTCTTGGACTCCAAAGAAAGGCGACAAGGGGAAGTGTCCCCTTGACCCCTCGCAAAAAAGGGGGAGTCTAAGGGCAAATCCGGGGTCGCCGCTAAAGCAGATACGCGTGGCTCTTGACCCCGCATACCGCTGCCGCTCCCCGGTGCTTCTGACGCAGAGTTCCGTCCGCTCCCCGCCGCGGCTCGCCGGTTTCGGATTCGACCGAGCCGCCGGGATGTGCTTCTGAGCACCCTGATGTGCACAGCATAGCGGCAGCGGACACTCGGGCGCACCCGCCATGCCAACATTCGGACGGCGGCGACCCACGATCAGACCTTGTGCTGCCCATTCTGACAAGCGCCCTTTTCTTTCTTACACCGGGCGCGGCGCTGTCTTTCTTTTCGGCGCAGCGAAAAGAAAGATAGGGGGGCGCGTGCGCATTCAATCATTCTTCAGCGGCTGGATAATAAGCTATACATTTTTCCACAGCTGCACCACGCCTTTGTCATTGAGCTGGCTCAAAACCGCCAGCAGCACCGGGGCCAGCAGCATCCCGCCCACACCGCAGATCCGCCAGCCCACATAGATTGCCAGCAGCGAGGAGAGCGGGTTCAAACCGATCTGATCGCCCAGAAGCCGCGCCTGCAGGCAATTGCGTACCACATTCACCGTCGCCCAGCAGGACACAAGGCCGAGGGCCTGTCCCCCCCTGCCCAGCAGCGCGCTTCCAGCCGCCCAGGGCAGCAGCACAGTTCCCGTGCCGAAAACGGGCAGCATGTCCACCAGCGCGGTCAGGGCGGCCAGTTCCAACGCGCTGTGAAAACCCATCAGCCAAAAAACCAGCAGCAGCTCCAGAAAGGTAATCCCCATCAGGATCAGCTGGGTCCGCAGCAGACCTCCGAAGCCCGCCTTCAGGTCCCGGCCCAGGCCGCTCAGACGGCGTCGCAGGCCGTCAGGCAGCTGCGCAGAGAGAAAGGCGGTGCTCCCCGGATAACTTGCCGAAAGAAAATAGGTCCCGAGCCCCGCAGTCACGGTAAACAGCAGCACATCCGGCCCGCTCTGGGCGGCTTTTCTCACAGCGCCGAGCAGCCATTGGGAGAGCTGCAGCGGCAGCGCGGTCAGTGCCTGGCTCAGGCTCTCCAGTGCCGCGTCCAGATAAGCCGTCAGCTCCTCCGGGACGCCTGCCGCGAGATGCAGGAGCTTTTCCTCCAGTCCGGCGGCGCCGGCTGCCAGCCCTCCCACGAGGGATGGCAGTTCGCCGCCCAGCCGTGATGCGCCCGTCAGGCAGTAGCCGCCCAGTGCGGTGAGCGCCCAGGTCAGCACGCCAAGGAGCGCGAGCGTGAGCAGCGCGGCGGCAAAACCCCGCCGCCAGCCTCTGCGAGTCAATGCGCCGACCGCGGGCTCCATCAGAGCAGCCAGGGCGAAGGCGATGAGAAAAGGCGCCAGCCACGGCAGAAGAAAGCGCAGGGCGATCCACAGCACCAGGAACGCCCCCAACGCGTAAAGGAGGCCGCGCAGCCCCTTTCTCTGCGCATCAGACATGCTCCTCACCTCCCATACTTTCTTACCCTCTTTTGTCATCTTTTATTCCCGCCGTATAGAATGGAGTGGACGCATGCTGCGTCCGGGAGGAAACACGCATGTTGCTTGTACAAAAATTCGGCGGCAGCTCTCTGGCCGATCCGGAGCGGCTGCGGCGGGCCGCCGGGATCGTTCTCGCCGCCCGGGCTGAAGGCTGCCGTGTGGCGGTCGTGGTCTCCGCTGCCGGTGACAGCACCGACGATCTGATCGCGCTGGCCCACGCCATTGACCCGGCGCCGCCGCTGCGGGAGATGGACGCGCTCATCAGCACCGGCGAACAGCAGTCCGCCGCGCTGATGGCCATTCAGTTGAACCGTCTGGGGGCGCCCGCGCGCTCCTTTTCCGGCTGGCAGGCCGGTATCACCACCGATGAACGCCATGGAGGCGCTAAGATCCGCCGCATTGCGCCGCGTAGGCTGCGGGAGGCGCTGGAAACAGGGCTGATCGCCGTCACAGCGGGCTTCCAGGGTCTGACGGAAGCGGGCGATGTGAGTACTCTGGGCCGCGGCGGCTCGGACACCACTGCCGTGGCTCTGGCCGCGGCCATGGGCGCTGAGCGCTGCGAGATCTACACAGATGTGGACGGCATCTTTACCGCAGACCCCCGGTTGATCCCGGAGGCGCGGCAATTAGAGGCCATAGACAGCCGGGATATGCTGGCCCTCGCCAAGGGCGGCTCTCAGGTCCTGCACCCGGAGTCCGTCCGCCTCGCCATGGAAAACGAGGTGGATCTGCGCCTGCTCTCCTCATTCCGTCCCGGCCCCGGTACCCGGGTGCAAAGGCTTTCGCAGAAGCAGCGCCCGGCACTGGCCGGTGTGACCTGTGACCGGGCGCAGAGCAGCGTGACCGTCGCCGGTCGGGCCGCAGGCGCAGAGTTGCTGCCCAGAGTGCGCGCATTGCTGGAAGAGCACGCTGTCGCTGTCACGCGGGGAGAAGTCCGTGACAACGCGCTCTGCCTGAGCGTGCCGCCGGATCAGCTGAACGATGCTCTGCAGGTTCTGCACAGCTTCGTCCTGGAAACCATGTAAAAAGCATCCGGGCGGCCGAAGCCGCCCGGATGCATGTTTCATCTCTTGATTGTCCGCGCACCTGCGCAGGAATTACTCTTCCTCTTCTTCCGGCTTGATGACCACCCGCTTGCCGCGGATCTGAAGTCTGCCCGCGCAGTACAGCGAGACGGCCTGATTCAGGAGCTTCCACTCGCACTCCTCCGCCACACGCTGTCCCAGGCTCTCCGGCGTATCCTCCGGCAGGACCTCCACAGGCTTCTGGAGAATGATGCCTCCCACACCGCCGTCGCCGTCGGCAAAATAGGCCGTGGCCCCGGTAACCTTGACGCCGCGCTCCAGCACCGCGCGGTTCACATCCCCCTCCTGCCCGTCAAATGCCGGGTAGAGAGCGGGCACGGTGCCGATGATGCGGTTTCTGAACTGATAGGGGATCACGCCCAGAGGCCGGCCATAGTCTGCCAGGATCACCAGCTCGATGTCCATATCCTTGAGCTTGTTGGCCATCGCCATGCTGTGGCTCGTATTGGTCGGAAAAAGCTCCGGGTCCACCACATAGGCGGGCGCACCGGCGTTCAGAGCGCGCTTCATGGCATAGGAATCTTTCTGGGGGCAGATGACGGCCACCAGCTCGATATTCGCTATTTCATTGAAATACAGCGCGTCCAGGAAGGCCTGCAGCTTGGCGCCATCCCCGGATGCAAGGACCGCCGCTCTTACCATTGCGTTCTCCTCAATAACACTTGTCTGCGAAAAAAAATCAGGCTATAATGATTCTATAAGGAAGCATGACATAAGAATGCTTGTACATTATACTTGATTCGATACAAAGGGTCAAGAAAATCCGAAATTTGTACAGAATTTCATCAATCGGGAGTCAAAAGCATGACAGAAATCTATCTCATCCGCCATGCGCAGGCGGAGGGCAACCGCTATCATATGATGCAGGGGCACTGGGACGGCGGTGTGACGGCACTGGGCCGGCGGCAGATCGAGGCGCTGGCGGAGCGCTTTCGCGCCCTGCCCGTGGACGCCGTCTATGCCAGCGACCTCTACCGCGCTGTCGCCACCGCAGACGCGGTCGCACGCTGGCGCGGACTCCCTGTTGCGCGCGTAAAGGCTCTGCGTGAGATCAACGTGGGCCCCTGGGAGGGGAAGTTCTTCGGGGATCTGAAGCACAGCTCTCCCAAAGCCATCGAGCAATTTCTGCACGAACCCGATCACTGGGCGCTGGACGGCGCCGAGACCTACGCGGATGTGACCGCCCGGGCCATGCCCGCGCTGGAGGAGATCGCCCGGGCAAACGAGGGGCGGCGTGTGGCCGTGGTGAGCCACGGGATCACGATCCGCTGCCTCCTGTCTCAGATCCTGGGCATCACGCTGCAGCAGACGCGGCTGCTGCCCATTGCGGGCAATACCGCGGTGTCTCTGCTGCGCTGGGAGGACGGGCGCTTTTTCGCAGAGTATATCAGCGACGACTCCCATCTGGGTGAGGGCTGCCGCGTCGACTGGCGCAGGGCCGGGGATCTGCGCACAGAGCCCCTGGACGAAAAGCTTGACCGGAACTATTACGAGCGCTGCTACGCCGACGCCTGGATATTTGCCCACGGCGATCTGAGCGGCTTTGCGCCCGAACCCTATTTCGACGCGGCGCGGAGCCACCAGCGGGTGCTGCCCGGATCCGTGCTGCGCTTCTATGACGAGGATAAAAACGCCGGGCTTCTGGATCTGGACCCGCTCCGGGGCCGCCACGCGGGCTACGGCTGGATCAGTTTTCTGTATCTGGAGCCGGAGTACCGGGGGCGGGGCTGCGGCGTGCAGCTGCTGGCCCGGGCCTATTCCCTCTTCCGCAGCCAGGGACGCCGCTCCATCCGGCTGCATGTGGCGGAGGACAATCTGACTGCGCGCGCCTTCTATCAGCGCGAGGGCTTCCGGCAGATCGGCCGGGAGATGGGCGGCGGATCCCGGCTGCTGCTGGTGGAGAAAACGCTGGGGGTGCGAGACGATGCCTGAGAAGAAAGCACGTATCGAAAGGTTGACACTTGAGCCCGGCCGGCGCATTCTGGTGGTGTCCGACATCCACGGGAACGTGCCTTATCTGGAGGGTGTGCTGCGCAAAGCGGGCTTTTCCGACCGGGACATGCTGATCATCGACGGCGATTTTCTGGAAAAGGGTAAGGAGAGCCTGCGCACGCTGCACATCGTGATGGAGCTCTGCCGTCGCGGGAACACCCGCGCGATTCTCGGCAACTGCGACGAGTGGTCCGCGCTCTTTGAGTCTGACTGGCCGGAGCAGGGAGACGAGCATGTGCTGCACTACATGCTCTGGCGTAAGAGCGGTCTGCTGTGGGACATGTGCAATGCCTGCGGCATCGACCCCTTTGAGCTGGAGGACTTCCGCGAGGCAAAGGAGACCCTGTACCGGCGCTACCGGGTGGAGTTTGATTTTCTCGCTTCCCTGCCCCACGCCATTGAGACGGAGAATTTCATTTTCGCCCACGCCTCCGTGAGGCCGGGAAAGGCGCTGGAACAGCACAGCGCCGATGAGCTCAACCACTGCGACAGCTTTCTTACCCAGGGCTGGCGCTTTGACAAATGGGTCGTCGTGGGCCACTGGCCCGTGGTGCTCTACGGGCAGGACCGGGTCTGCGCGGACCCCATTGTGGACCGGGAGAAGAAGATCGTCAGCATCGACGGGGGCTGCGTCCTCAAGGACGACGGGCAGCTCAACTGCCTCATCATCCCCCACCGGGACAGCGAGGACTTTGGCTTTGTCGCCTATGATCCCTTCCCGGAGCGGATCGCCCTGGACGACCAGGAGGCGAGCGTACAATCCTGTTACGTCCGCTGGGGCGACAGCCGGGTGCGGGTGCTGCAGCGCGGCGAGGAATTTTCCCGCTGCCGCCATGAGCGGACCGGCTACGAGCTGGACATTCTCACCAAATATCTCTTTACCGACAACGAGGTCACAGACTGCAACGACTGCACGGACTACGTGCTGCCCGTGAAGGCGGGCGACCGGCTGCGCATCGTGGAGGAGACGAGCCGGGGCGTCTTTGCCAAGCTGGGCGGCCTCTCCGGCTGGTATTACGGAGGACTGAAATGACACTGAGGACCGTCCTGTGCCTGATCATCGCCATTATGAGTCTCGTAAGCCTTGCCTCTATGGGTCTGGATAAGCGCGCCGCGCGGCAGGGCGCCCGGCGCATCCCGGAGAAACGCCTCTTCCTCTTCGCGGCGCTGGGCGGCGCGCTCGGCGGGCTTTTCGGGATGTACCTCTTTCATCACAAGACGCGGCACTGGTATTTCGTGCTGGGCTTCTGGGCCCTGTTTCTGCTGCAGTGCGCGCTGCTCGTCTACATCTCACTGTTTCTGCGGGGACCGCTCCCCGGCTGAGATCCGCCGGGCGTGTGCGGTTTCTTTGTCCGGCGCATATGGAATACTTTGGAAAACAGGAAGAAAAAGGAGAAAGGAGAATTCTCATGGAGCACAACAAGACCCGTATCAGCACCGGGATCTCCGGGCTGGACGTCTCGCTGGATGCGCTGCGCGCCGGAGACATTGTCGCCTGGCAGATCGAGAGCATCGGCGACTATGTGTATGTCGCCACCCGGTTTGTCACCGACGAGGCTCTCACCGGCCGCCGCATCGTCTATCTGCGCTTCGGCGACCATGAGGAGCTGATCCCCACCGAGGCGCTGGTGAGGCGCGGCGTAAACCTGAAGCGCTATGTGCTCGATCCGGCGCTGGGCTTCGAGACCTTCGCGGTGCAGGTGCATCGGATCATCTCCTCCGAAGCGTCAGACAGCTTTTTCCTTTTCGACTGCATCTCCGAGCTGCAGAAATACTGGTTTTCCGATCTGATGGTCTGCAACTTTTTCATTTTGACCAGCGAATTCATTCGACGGCGGGGCGCGCTGTGCTATGTGGCCCTGCGCTATGAGCGGCACACCTATGAGACCATCTCCCGCATCCGGCGTGCGACCTCCGTGCTGCTGAATATCCGCACCATGGGCGGCCAGACCTACATCCACCCGGTCAAGGCGGAGGGACGGCGCTCACAGCAGATGTATTTCCCGCTGCGGGTACACGGCGCGCACAGCGAGGTCATCACTTCCTCCTCGGAGACCCACGCCATCTTTGACATTTTCACCCAGACCGGTGAAAAGCGCGACTGCTGGGACAGCATGTTCGACTCCGTCAGCCCCGACCATCCGGAGCCCACCGACCCGGACGGCGTGGCGCTCAAGGAGAACATCATGAAATGCCTGCTGGGCTCGGAGCCCCAGCGTCTCGCCCTCTGCCGGCAGTACTTTTCGATCCGCGACCTGATGGAGATCAAGCGCCGCGAGATCGGCACCGGCTGTATCGGCGGCAAATCCGTGGGCATGCTGCTGGCCCGCCACATCATCCGGGATCGGGACCCCGAGCTCTACGCCCGGCGCATCGAGCCCCACGACTCCTACTTCATCGGGGCGGACGTATTCTATACCTATGCGGTGCAGAACAACACCTGGGAGCTGCGCACCCGGATGGTCGAGCCGGAGGACTATATCCGGCTGGCGCCGGAATTCCGGGAGAGGCTCCTGCACGGCGAATTCATGCCCTCGATCCGGGATCAGTTCGTCTCGATGCTGGAATATTTCGGCCAGTCGCCGATCATCGTGCGCTCCAGCTCCATTCTGGAGGACGGCTTCGGCAATGCCTTTGCCGGCAAGTACGAGAGTGTGTTCTGCCCCAACCAGGGCACGCCCGAGGAGCGCTACCGGGACTTTGAGAACGCCGTGCGCACCGTCTACGCCAGCACCGTCAGCCTGGAGGCCTTCCGCTATCGCGCCGACCGGCACCTGCTGGACCGGGACGAGCAGATGGCGCTGCTGGTCATGCGCGTCAGCGGCGACTGCCACGGGGATTACTACTACCCCCATCTGGGCGGCGTGGGGCATTCTCTCAACCTCTACGTCAACGGCGCGGAGGCCGCGGCCAACAACAAGGGCATGCTGCGCCTGGTTTTCGGCATGGGCACCCGGGCTGTGGACCGGGAGGCTGATGACTATGCCCGCTTTATCCGGCTGGACAATCCCACGGCGCCGCCCATGGTGGCCTACGGCGACGAGTACCGCTTCTCCCAGCATTTGGTGGACGTGATCGACTTAAAGCAGAACTGCTTTACGACGATCCCCGCCGAGAGCATCGCCAAGCGAGAACTGCACACCGACGCGGGCCTCTTTTTCGATCCCGACACCGCCACCGCGTCCCGGTTCCAGGAGCTGGGGCTCTATGGCGAGCCGGTGCCCGACATTCTGGGTTTTACCAGGCTGCTGCGCAGGACGGATTTCGCCGAAACGCTGGAGCGCATCATGCGCCTTGTGTCAGAGACCTACGCCTATCCCGTGGATGTGGAGTATGCCTGCAACTTCACCGAGGCGGGCGAATACAGGGTCAATCTCCTGCAGTGCCGCACCATCCAGACCAGCGGTCTGGGGCAGGCCGGCGTCATGCCCAAGGTCAGGGACTTCTTCTGGCGCATTCGCGGCAACTTCATGGGCGGCAACGCCGCCATCCCCGTGCACTGGGCGGTGTTCGTGAAGGTGGAGGAATATCTGGCCCTGCCCGAGGGGCGCAAATACGCCGTGGCGAGGAAGGTGGGTGAGCTCAACCGTCTGCTCGCCGGGAAGGGCGCCATTCTCATCGGCCCCGGCCGCTGGGGCACCACCACACCCAGTCTGGGAGTACCGGTGCATTTTGCGGAGATCAACCGATTTGTCTGCATGTGCGAGCTGGCCTACAGCTCTCACGGGCTGCGGCCCGAGCTGAGCTACGGCAGCCATTTCTTCCAGGACCTGGTGGAGGCCGGCATCTTCTACGCCGCGCTCTATCAGGGCGAGGCGGGCTGTGAATTCGACGAGGCGCTTTTCGACCGCTGCCCCGACCGCTATCGGGAGCTGACCGGCGACGAAAGCCTGGAAGGCGTGATCCGCGTCTGCGAGCTGGGAGAGCAGGGCGCTGTCCTCTATGCGGAGGTGGCGAGCCAGGACTGCTTCCTCGGCGCGCTGTGATGCGAAATACAGAGAATACTGGCTTCGGAAGGGCGCCTTGTCGGCGCCCTTTTCTTTTGATTGCATTCTCGCGCCCCAGGCGGTATAATAATATGAATATTTATGGACTGGAGACTGCCATGGAGATCAAGGTGTCGGTTTTGTGCACGGCCTATCAGCACGAACCCTATATCCGCGACGCGCTGGAGAGCTTCGTCACCCAGCAGACCGATTTCCCCTTTGAAGTGCTGGTCAGCGACGACGCCTCCACCGACGGCACCGCCGCCATCATCCGGGAGTACGCGGAGAAGTACCCGGAGGTTGTCCGGCCCTTCCTGCTGGAGAAAAATCACTACTCCCAGGGCATCAACCTCTACGACGCGATCCTCTTTCCCGCCGCCCGCGGGCAGTATCTGGCCGCCTGCGAAGGAGACGACTGCTGGCTTGACCCCACGAAGCTCCAGCGGCAGGTCGATTTTCTGGACGCGCACCCGGCATATTCCGCCTGTGTGCACAACACCGTCGCCCACCATAGCGATGGGAGAGACCCGGACCGGGTCCTCTTTGAGCAGTCCGGTGATCGGGACATTCCCTTCTCCCAGGTGGTGCGCGGCATGTCCCACGCTTTTCACACCAGCTCCATCATGGCACGGCGGGCGTTCATCGTAAATCCGCCGGATTTCCGCAACGTGGCCTTCTCCTACGGTTTTACCGACTATGCCGTGGGCCTGTGGCTCACGATGAACGGCAAGGTCCGTTTTCTCGACCGGCCCATGTCCCTCTACCGCATCGGCAGCAACCCCAGCGCCTGGAGCAGCGGGGTGGACAGAAACTACGCCAAGCTCCGCCGCTTCATTCAAGGGGAGCTGGCCATGCTCCGTGCGGTCAAGCCCCATGCGGACGCAGCCCAGCGCCTTCTTGTGGACGAAGTCATTCTGGAGCGGGAATATGAGCTTCTCTATATTGAGGGTCGGGTGGACGAGATGGTGCGGCCGCCTTACACTGAGATCCACCGGCGCATGGGGCTTTCCCGCCGGGTGAGCACCGCCCTCAAGCGGGCCCTCCCCCATCTGCATCGGTGGTATCGGAAACGCAAAGGATTTATTGATGGATAACAGAGCCAAAGTCGTCTCCAACTTAATATGGCGCTTCTTCGAGCGCTGCGGGGCGCAGCTCGTGTCCTTCGCGGTCACGGTGGTGCTGGCCCGCATCCTGGATCCGGCGGAGTACGGTCCCATCACCAAGGTGGCGGTTTTTACCTCCATTCTGCTGGTTTTTGTGGACAGCGGCATGGCCAATGCCCTCATTCAGAAGAAGGACCCTGACGATCTGGATTATTCCTCGGTGTTCTGGTTCAATCTGAGCTTCGGCGTTTTTCTATACGCCCTGCTCTTCCTCTTCGCGCCGCTGATCGCCCGGATGTACCACGATCCGGGTCTCACGCCCATTTTGCGCGTGCTGGGGCTGACGCTGGTGGTGGCGGGCGTGAAGAACGTGCAGCAGGCCTATGTGTCAAAGACCCTGCAGTTCAAGCGTTTCTTTTTCGCTACCCTGGGCGGCACGCTCTTTTCCGCCGCTCTCGGCATCGCCATGGCCCTGCTGGGTTTCGGAGTCTGGGCGCTGGTGGCCCAGCAGCTCAGTAATGTCACGGTTAATACGATCATCCTCTGGTTCACTGTGGGCTGGCGGCCGAAAATGCTCTTTTCTCTCGCGAGGCTCAAGGGCCTCCTCTCCTACGGCTGGAAGCTGCTGGGCGCCCAGCTGCTGGACACGGTGTATCTGAAGATCTACCCTCTCGTGATCGGTGTGCGCTACACCGACGAGGACCTGGCCTTCTTCGACCGGGGCAACCACCTGCCGAACCTGGTGGTGGAGAACATCAACTACTCCATCGACAGCGTGCTGCTGCCGGTGCTCTCTGACGAGCAGGACCGGCGGGATCGTCTGCGGGAGATGACCCGCCGGGCCATCCGCACCAGCAGTTACGTGATGATGCCGCTGATGGCGGGCCTCGCCGTCTGCGCAGAGCCTCTGATCCGTCTGCTGTTGACGGAAAAATGGCTCCCCTGCGTGCCTTTCATGCAGGTTTTTTGTGTGTATTACGCCTTTTTCCCGCTGCACACGGCAAACCTTAACGCCATCAAGGCTGTGGGCCGCAGCGATGTGTTTCTGCGCCTGGAAGTCGTTAAAAAGATGCTGGAGACCGCCGTTCTGATCCTCACCGTGCGCATAGGCGTTTTCGCGATGGCCCTGGGCCAGCTCTTCTGCGGTGTGGCCTCCCTGCTTATCAACGCCTGGCCCAACCGCCGCCTGCTCGGCTACCCCTACCGCCAGCAGCTCCGGGACGTGCTGCCCGTCATCTGCCTCAGTCTGGTGATGGCGGCCGCCGTCTGGCCCGTCTCTCTGCTGGGCCTGCCCGATCTGCTGACGTTGCTGATCCAGATCCCGCTGGGCGTGGCGGTCTACGTGCTGGGCTCCCGGCTTCTGAAGCTGGACAGCTTCGAGCTGATCCTCTCCATGCTCAAAAAAATCCTGCGCCGCAGCGGCAAGGAGGAAGCCAATGGCTAAGAAATACAATGTTCTCGTCTTTCCCGCGGGGACGGAGATCGCCTTTGAGATCCATCAGGCCCTGCGTTACAGCAAATTCGTGCGCCTATTCGGCGCCACCAGCGTCCCCTGCCACGCCGAGTTCGTGTTCGCCCGCTGCTTTGAAGGGCTCCCCTTTGCGGGCGATCCCGGTCTTGTGGAGGCACTCAACCGCATCATCGACGAAAACGGCATCGACTACATTTATCCCGCCCATGACAGCGCCCTGCTGGCCCTGACCCGGGCACAGAAGGAGCTGCACGCCGAGGTCATCACTTCCGATCCCGAGACCGTGGAGATCTGCCGGGACAAGAACAAGACCTACGCGCATCTCGCCGGGGCGGACTATCTGCCGCTGAGCTGGCACACAGCGGAAGAGGTCCCCGGCTATCCGGTCTTTCTCAAGCCCGCCGTGGGCCAGGGCGCTCAGGGCGCCAGGCGCATCGACAGCCGCGAGGCGCTGGAGGAGGCGCTCTCGGACGGGATAGACTACGCCATCTGCGAGTATCTGCCGGGCGAGGAGTTCACGGTGGACTGCTTCACCGACCGACACGGCGCGCTGCGCATCACATCTCCCCGCAGCCGGGACCGCATCCGCGCCGGCATCGCCGTGCGCACCCGGCCCTTTGCGGCGGACGCGCGGGTGCAGGCCATCGCCGAGGACTTAAACCGCCGCCTCACCTTCAACGGCGCCTGGTTTTTCCAGCTCAAGCAGAACGCCGCCGGGGACTACCGGCTGATGGAAGCCGCGCCCCGCATCGCCGGTACCATGGGCGCCACGCGGAATCTCGGCTGCAATCTGCCGCTGCTGACGCTCTATAACCACTGGGGTTACGACGTGGAGCTGCTGACCAACGGGAACCGGGAGCTGCTGGACCGGGCCTTTATCAGCCGCTTTTCCACCGACATTGCCTATGAAAACGTGTACGTGGACTTTGACGACACCCTGATCGTGGACGGCAGGGTCAACACCGAGCTGATGGGCTTTCTCTATCAGGCGCGAAATGCGGGAAAACGGATCTTTCTGCTCTCCCGCCATGCGACGGAGCTGCTGCCCGATCTGGAGCGCTATGCCATCTCGCCCTCACTTTTCACCGAGATCCGGCGCATCGCTCCCGGAGAGGACAAGGTTCCCTTTATCAAACCGGATTCCATCTTCATCGACGACTCCTTCGCCGAACGCAGGCGGGTGAAGGAGGCTCTCGGCATCCCCGTGTTCGATCTGGACATGGTGGAAAGCCTGCTGGATTGGAGAATGTAAATGGCAGTTATCAATGTGACCCGCTCGTCCATGCCGGACTTTGAGGAATACTGCGCGGAGATCCGCGAGCTCTGGGACAGCCACTGGCTGACCAACATGGGCGTCAAGCACAGGACGCTGGAAGCACAGCTTCAGAGCTTTCTCGGCTGCGAGTATCTGACGCTCTTCACCAACGGCCATCTGGCGCTGGAAAATGTGATCGAGGCCTTTGATCTGCATGGGGAGATCATCACCACGCCCTTCACCTTCGCCTCCACCACCCATGCCATCGTGCGCTGCGGCTGCACGCCGGTATTCTGCGACATTGACCCGGAGAGCTTCACCATGGACCCCGCAAAGATCGAGGCGCTCATCACCGACAAAACCGTCGCCATTATGCCTGTGCACGTCTACGGAAATCTCTGCGACGTGGACGCCATCGGCGCCCTTGCGAAAAAGCACGGCCTGCCCGTCATCTACGATGCGGCCCACGCCTTCGCCGTGGAGAAAGACGGCGTCAGCGCCGCCAATTTCGGGGACGCGGCCATGTTCTCCTTCCACGCCACCAAGGTCTTCAACACCATCGAGGGCGGGGCGGTGTGCGTGCGGAGCGCGCAGATGCTGCAGCGGCTGTGCGACCTGAAAAACTTCGGCATCCACGGGCCGGAATCGACCCCCTATGTGGGCGGCAACGCCAAGATGAACGAGTTCTGCGCCGCCATGGGCATCTGCAACCTGCGGCACCTGGACGGGGAGATCGACAAGCGCAGAGCCGTCGCCGAGCGCTATGACGCTTATCTTGTCGGCGTCCCCGGCCTGCGCGTCAACCGCATCCCCGCGGGCGTCCGCTTCAACTACGCCTACTACCCGGTGGTCTTCGACGGCTACAAATACACCCGCGACGAGGTCTATGACCGTCTGGCGGAGAAGGACATCATCGCCCGCAAGTATTTTTACCCGCTCACAAACGCCTTTGAATGCTATCGCGGCAAACCAGGCTTTGACCCCGCAGCCACGCCCGTGGCCGCCCACATCGCGGACCGGGTGCTGACCCTGCCCATGTACGCCGATCTCCCGATGGAGGTTGTGGATACCATCTGCGAGACGATCCTGCGATAAGGAGCCCTGCCCATGCGCCCGATACTGAAAAACAAGCTCTATCTCTATCTGACCGAGTTTTTCGCCGGCATGTCCGTCATGGCGGTGGAGCTTGGCGCAAGCCGCCTGCTCGCCCCCTATTTCAGTTCCTCCCAGATCGTATGGACCATCATCATCGGCACCATCATGATCGCCATGGCCCTGGGCAATCTCTACGGCGGCCGCATGGCGGACAGGGACCCGAATCCCGACAGGCTCTACCGCCGCATCCTGATCGCGGCGGTCTGGATCGCGCTGATCCCCGTGCTGGGCAAGTACGTGATCCTCGGTGTCTCCGCTCTGCTCATCTTTTCGGTGAACACCAATTACCTGATCTGGGCCGCCTTCGCCGCCTGTATGCTGATCTTCGTCTACCCCCTGTTCCTGCTGGGCACGGTGACGCCGTCCCTGGCCAAATACACCATGGAAAATCTGGAGGACAACGCCCGCATCGTGGGCACGCTGGGTGCGGCCAACACCATCGGCAGCATCATCGGCACCTTTGTGCCGACCTTCGTGACCATCCCCGCTGTGGGTACCTCCATCACCTTCCTGATCTTCTCCGGCATCCTGCTGCTGCTGGCGCTGCTGTACTTTTTCAGCGGAAAGGGGAAAAAGGGCGGCGCGATCGCGGCACTGCTTCTCTTTGCGCTCTCCTCCGCTCTGGGCTGGCGCTCCAACTTCGCCTTCTGGAAGGACGATCTCGTATACGAGGGCGAATCCGTCTACAACTATCTGCAGGTGGAGGAGACGGAGGAGGATGTGATCCTCTCCACCAACGTCCTCTTCGGCGTGCAATCCATCCTGCCGAAAAACACCCGCTTCACCGGCATGTACTACGACTACGCCATGGCAGCCCCCTTCATGGCCGGCGCGGCGGAGAAGCAGGCTGCGGATGAAACGCTGGATCTGCTGGTGCTGGGCATGGGCAGCGGCACCTACGGCAGTCAGTGCGCCGCCTGCCTTCCCGGTCTGAACGTGGAGGGCGTGGAGATCGACGGGAAGATCACGGCCCTGGCCAGGCGGTACTTTGCCATGCCTGCCGACCTGCCCGTGGTCGAATATGACGGGCGCGCCTTCCTCAACGCCGTGGACAGAAAGTACGACGTCATCATGGTGGACGCCTATCAGGACATCACGATCCCCTTTCAGATGGCTTCCGTGGAGTTTTTCACGCTGGTGCGGGAGCATCTGAAGGATGACGGCGTGATGGTCGTGAACATGAATATGCGAGGCGAGCAGGAGGGCAATATCAACCAGTATCTGGCCGATACCATTTCGGCGGTTTTTCCCGCGGTCTGGACCGTGGACGTGCCCCGCAACACGAACCGGGAGCTCTTTGCCTCGCAGAATGCGGATCTGGTCGAGCGGCTGGGGCGGAACATTGAGCTGATCGAGGACGGGGAGCTGCGCGGGCTGCTTGCGCGTGTTCAGGGCGGGCTGACAAAGTATGAGGCCGGGTCTTACCGGATGACCGATGACAAAGCGCCGGTGGAGCGTTTGAGCATGCGCGTGATCGACGAGCTGATCCGGGACGAGGTTGCGTATTACAGAGCCGTCTACGAGCAGCACGGCCTGGAGGGCATCATCGGAAGCCTGTAAGAGTGGCCAGCGGTCAGTGGCCAGTGATCAGTAATTGGAAAAATGAAAAAGAGAACGGATTGCAATATACCAGCAATCCGTTCTCTTTTTCAGCCTTTCAAACCCTATAACCATTCACTTCTCACTGGCCACTGACCACCGGCCACTCAACTCCGCCAGAGCAGGGTTGTTGGCCTCCATGCTCTCGCAGGTGATGGCGCCGGCCCTGAGCGCAAAGCGCAGGCTCTGCTCCAGACTGAGTCCATGGACGCCCGCCCAGCAGAGGGCCGCGGTCACCGCGTCGCCCGCGCCGGTGGTATTCAGCACCCGGGCGCGCTCACAGGGCAGGTTCAGCAGCCGATCCCCCTCGGCAGCGAGCATGCCCTGGGCGCCCATGCTTAAAAACACCCGCTCCACGCCGGCTTCCAGCAGGGCGCGGGCCGCCGCCTCCGGGTCGCTCTCTCCGGTCAGGGCCTCAGCCTCCAGGGCATTGGGCTTTAAACAGCGCAGCCGCGGCAAAATCCGCAGCATCCGAAGGGCCTTCCCGGTGGAAACGGGGTCGGCATAGAGGGGTGCCGTCACATGCTCTGCCAGGTATTCCAGGGTCTCCGCCTCCAGGTTTGCGTCCAGCACTACAGCCCGGGCGGCGTTCAGCGCCTCCAGCCGCTCGGCGATCACGGCCGGGGTAATCCGCGCTGTGACCTCCATATCCGCCACGGCCAGCTCCATGTCCCCGTGTTCATCGGTGATGTAGAGATAGGTGGAGCTGCTCTCTCCCGCCGCGCGCAAGCAGAGGGAGGTGTCGATCCCGTTTCCGGCGCAGCTTTGCAGCAGCAGGGCTCCGTGCTCATCGTCCCCTACCGCGCTCAGGAGCTTCACCTCCTGCCCCAGCAGGCGCAGATTGTGGGCGATATTCCGACCCACGCCGCCTGCCCGCAGGCTGACCTTGCCGGGATTGGAGTCCTTCAGCACGGGCCGCCGTGCGGGACGGCCGCAGATGTCTACGTTCATGCCGCCCACGACGGCGATATAGTCTTTCATTTCCGTCTCCCCAAAAAAGTCATCCTGAGCGCAGCGAAGGATCTCAAGCTCTGTTCGGGCTGAGATCCTTCGTCGCTTTGCTCCTCAGGATGACTGTTGGATCACATCACGTGCCAGATGTTCTTCGCGTACTCCTCAATGGCGCGGTCGGCCGCAAAGATGCCGCTCTGGGCGGTGTTCATGATGGCCAGGCGGGCGCGCTCCTCATCGTCGCGGATGCGCTCGTACATACGGCTCTGGCAGTCGGCATAGGCGCGGTAGTCCGCGATCAGCATGTACTGGTCGCCGCCGTAGAGCAGGCTGGAGACCAGATCGGAGTAGCACTTGCCGTCCCGGAAGCCCTCACGGAAGCGGTTCATGATGCGCATGATCTCGCCGTCGCACTGGGCCATGCCGTTGGGATCGTAGCCGTGGCGGCGCCAGTTGGCGATCTCGTCGGTGTGCAGGCCGAAGAGGAACATGTTCTCATCGCCGAGGCGCTCGAACATCTCGACGTTTGCGCCGTCGAGCGTGCCGATGGTTACGGCGCCGTTCATCATCAGCTTCATGCAGCCGGTGCCGGAGGCCTCCTTGCCGGCCGTGGAGATCTGTTCGGACACCTGGGCCGCCGGCACGATGGCCTCGGCCGCGGAGACGCGGTAGTTCTCCACAAAGCAGACCTGCAGCTTGCCCTTGCAGACAGGATCGTTGTTGATGTCATCCGCCATGGACAGCAGCAGCTCGATGATGCGCTTGGCCACGCGGTAGCCCGCGGCGGCCTTGGCGCCGAAGACGAAGGTGCGCGGCACGAAGTCCCGGTTGGGGTCGTCATGCAGCTGCATCTGCAGGCTTGCGATGCGCATGGCGCACAGGAGCTGGCGCTTGTACTCGTGCAGACGCTTGACCTGCACGTCGATAATGCCGTCGGTAGCCAGGATCTGGCCCTGGTTGCGCTTGATGAAGGCGGCGAGGGCGGCCTTATTGTCCTGCTTGATGGCGTTGACGCGCTCAAGCACCGCCTTGTCGCCGGCGAAGGCGGCAAAGTTGATGAGTTCCTCGGGCTTGAGCAGATAGCCGTCGCCGATGGTGTCGCACAGCAGCTTGTGCAGGCCGGGGTTGATCTGGGCAAGCCAGCGGCGGTGGTCGATGCCGTTGGTGACGTGGGTGAAGCGGTCGGGGCGCAGGGTGTAGATGTCGTGGAACAGATCGTCCTTCAGGATCTCACCGTGGAGGCGGGAGACGCCGTTGACCTGATAGCAGGCGGCAAGGCACATGTTCGCCATATGTACCTGTCCGTCGCGGATGATGAGGTTGCGGCCCACGCGCTCGTCCCAGTTGAAGTTGTAGACCAGGTAATCGCACCAGCGGCGGTTGATTTCGCACATGATCTCCCACAGGCGGGGCAGCAGCTGCTGCACCAGCTCCTGGGGCCACTTTTCCAGGGCCTCGCTCATGACGGTGTGGTTGGTGTAGGCCACGCTCGCCTTGACGATGTTCCAGGCCTCATCCCAGCCCATGCCGTACTCGTCCATGAAAATGCGCATCAGCTCGGGGATGATGAGGGTGGGGTGGGTGTCATTGATCTGGATGGTGTGGTGCTTGGCGAAAGAGCGGATGTCGCCCCACTTGCGGATGTGCTTTCTCACCACGTCCTGGGCGGTGGCGGAGACGAAGAAATACTGCTGCTTGAGGCGCAGGGTCTTGCCCTCGATATGGTCGTCCGCGGGATAGAGGACCTTGGTGATGACCTCGGCCATGGTGCGCTGCTCCATGCTGCGCACATACTCGCCCTCGGAGAACAGGTACATATCCAGGGAGTTGGGGCTCTCGGAGTCCCAGAGGCGCAGCGTGTTGATCTGCTTGCCCTCATAGCCCGCGATCAGCATGTCGCGCGGGATGGCGATGACCGCGTCATAGCCGGTGTGCTCGGCGTGGTAGCGGCCGAAGCTGTCCCAGCGGGGAGAGATCTGGCCGCCGAAGCGGACCTCCACCGCGTCCTCATAGCGGGGAACCAGCCAGCTCTCCGAGGCGGTGCGCCAGTTGTCGGCGACCTCGGTCTGCTTGCCGTCTTTGAATTTCTGCTTGAAGATGCCAAGCTCGTAACAGATGGAGTAGCCCGTGCCCTCCAGGCCCAGGGTCGCCATGCTGTCCATGTAGCAGGCGGCAAGCCGCCCGAGGCCGCCGTTTCCGAGGCCGGCGTCCGGCTCTTCTTCAAAAATGTCCACCGCGCTGCGGCCCATATCCTCCAGGGCGCCCACCAGCGCTTCGCCGATGCCCAGATTGAAGGCGTTCTTCATCAGGCTGCGTCCCATCAGGAACTCCATCGACATATAGTGAACTTCCTTCTCGGCGCGGTGGGGATCCTCGGCCGTCAGAAAACGGCTCATGATCTCACGGATCACCATGGCCGTGGAGCGGAAAATCTGCTCGTCGGTAGCGGCGGCGCCGGTCGTGGCAAAATAGGCACAGAGCTTATCTTCAATGGCACTGCGCATCTCGTCGCGGGAAATCTGTCCAATCATACAGGGAAATACCTCCATAGGTTTTTGTTTTGCTGCAGGGGTGACCTTCGCGGCCGATGGTCCGGGCAAAGGAGCCGCGGCCGGCCGCAAGGGTCGCCCCTGCATGCCGGAAGGCATGCAGGGGATTGTGGAAACAATCAGATCTTGGTGCCCTTGGGAACAACCAGCGGGAGCTTCTCATTGCCGGCGAGGAGCGTGCCCTCGGAGAAGGAGGTGTCCTTATCGGCGATGACGTAGCTCAACTGCACGTTCTCCTCGGCGACGCCGCCGCGCATCACGATGCAGTTTTTGAGCTTGGCACCCTTGGCAATGCGGGCCCCGGAGAAGACGATGCAGTCCTCCACCTCGCCCTCAATGCGGCAGTTGTCCGCGATGAGGCTGTTGCGGGTGACGGCGCTCTCGCCATAGTAGGTGCTCACGTACTCGTGGATCTTGGTGCGCACGGGGCGCTCCGCCGGGAAGACCTCGCGGCGCAGCTTCGGATCCAGCATATCCTTGTTGGCGCGATAGAACTCCTCGACCGAGCGGATGGCGTTGGCATAGCCGTGGTGGACATAGACGTCCATCTTGCCGCCGGCGGAGAGGAAGAGGTTCAGCGCGTCCTTATGGAAGGCGTACAGGTTCATGGCCTGGCAGCGGTCCATCAGCTCCAGCAGGGTCTTCTTGTGGATGATATAGGCCTCCAGGCCGGGCAGGCCCTCGCCGTCGCTGTGGCGGTAGAGGTCGATGCGGCGGACATAGCCGTCAGGTCCGACGATGAAGCGGTGGTGGGTACCCATTGGCGTGGTGGCGCCGCAGATGGCGGTGATGTCGGAGTCGCTGGCCTCATGGACGCGGATGGCGGCGTCCAGGTCGATGTTGGCGACCATGCTGCCCAGCATCAGGACCACATGCTTCTGGGGAATGTCGCGGATATAGGTGGAGACCGCGTTCAGAGCCTCGATGGTGCCGACGTAGTTACCGGTGTGGTACTCGGGCAGGCCGAAGGGCGGCAGCATGCGCAGACCGCCGGTGGCGCGGGACATGTCCCAGGCCTTGCCGCTGCCCAGATGGTCCAGCAGGGACTGGTAATTGCGCTGCATGATGACGCCGCAGTCCAGGATGCCGGCGTTGCGCAGGGAGGACAGGGGGAAGTCGATCAGGCGGTATCTGCCGCAGAAAGGCAGAGACGCGGCGCTGCGGGCGCTGACGAGCTCACGCAGTTCGGGTGCGGACTGATACGCAAAGATAATACCGTGATAATTTCTCATGGCTCAGACCTCCTCTCCGGTGTAGATCATGGCCCCGGCGGGGACCACAGCGTTCTTGCGGATGCGGATATTGGGGCCGCAGGTGGCGACGCTCCAGTTCTCGGACTCGTCCTTATCGGTGCCGACCTTGGCGCCGGATTCCACCACGGTGTTCTCGCCGATGATGGCATACTTCACCACAGCGCCCTTCTGAACGACGGCGCCGGGCATGAGCACGCTGTAGGCGACCTCGGCGCCCTCTTCCACGATGACGTTGGGAGAGAGGACGGAGTTTTCCACCAGGCCGTCGATCTCGCAGCCTTCGGTGACGATGGAGTGCAGGACCCGGGCGCTGCTGCCCACAAAGTGCGGCGGGCAGACGGGGCTGCGGGAGGCGATGGGCCACTCTTCGTCATAGAGGTCGATCTCGGGGTTGGTGAGCAGGTCCATGTTGGCGTCCCAGAGGGAGGTGATGGTGCCCACGTCGCGCCAGTAACCGGCGAAGCGGTAGGGCCAGATGCGCTCGCCCGCGGCGAGCATGGCGGGAATGATGTTCTTGCCGAAGTCCTTGGAGGAGTTGGGATCGTTCTCGTCGGCGATCAGGTACTCTCTCAGCTTCTTCCAGTCAAAGATGTAAATGCCCATGGAGGCCAGGTTGCTCTTGGGCTGCTTGGGCTTCTCTTCAAACTGCTCCACATAGCCGTCGGGGCCCGGGTTCAGGATGCCCATACGGGTGGCCTCGTCCATGGAGACCTCCTGCACGGCGATGGTCAGTGCGGCGCCCTTCTCCCTGTGCTCACGCAGCATGTCGGCGTAGTCCATCTTGTAGATGTGGTCGCCGGAGAGGATCAGCACGGTATCGGGATCGTAGTTTTCGATGAAGGCCAGGTTCTGGTAGATCGCGTTGGCCGTGCCGGTGAACCAGGAGCCCTTCTCGCCCGCGCCCAGGTACGGGGGCAGGATGTACACGCCGCCGTCGGACACGTCCAGATCCCAGGACTGGCCGATGCCGATGTAGCTGTTGAGCTGGAGGGGCTTGTACTGGGTCAGGACACCCACAGTGTCGATGCCGGAGTTTGCGCAGTTGGAGAGGGGGAAGTCGATGATGCGGTACTTTCCGCCGAAGGGAACGCTGGGTTTGGCGACGCTCTGGGTCAACGCGTACAGGCGGGAGCCCTGACCGCCGGCCAGGAGCATCGCGATGCAGCTTTTCTTCATAAGCAGCCTCCTTATATAATTTTTTATTTAATTCTCTTTTGTGCTTTCCACGTTGGGGAAAGCATTTTTAATTATACAGGTTCATGGTACGCTCGGCGCCGTTTCTGATATAGCACTGTACCGCCTCGGCCGCGCGCTGCGCGGCTTTGGCCATGTCCTCCGCGTCCTGGTTTTTAAAGGAGGAGAGGACCCAGTCCGCCATATCGTAATCCGGGTGAGGCGGTGCGCCTACGCCGATGCGGATGCGCGGAAAAGCCTCGGTGCCGAGGCAGGCTATGATGCTTTTGAGCCCATTGTGCCCGCCGGCAGAGCCCTTCGAGCGCACGCGCAGCTTCCCGATGGGCAGGCTCACCTCGTCGGATACGACGAGCACATGCTCGGGCGGGATCTTATAGAATTTCACGGCCTGGCTCACCGCCTCGCCGGAGAGGTTCATATAGGTCTGAGGCTTCATGAGCATGACCTTTTCCCCGTCCAGTTCGAGCGTGCCGGTCAAAGCGCGGAAACGGGCGCGGGTGATGGAGACGCCCTTGTCCTTCGCCAGCGCATCCCCCGCCATAAAGCCCGCGTTGTGCCGCGTGCCCTCGTAACGGGGACCGGGGTTGCCGAGGAAAACGACGAGCCATGTGACGCCGCCGGATTGAGAAAACAGCATCTCAGTTCTCAAACATGTTTGCGATGGAGACTTCCTCGTAGATCCTGCGGATGGCCTCGGCAAAGACGGAGGCGGTGGAGAGGTAGTGGATCCTGTCGCAGACGGGCTTGTCGGCGGGATAGGGGATGGTGTCCAGCAGCAGGAGCTCGTTGATGCAGGAATTCTCGATGCGCTCGATGGCGGGACCGGAGAGCACGCCGTGGGTTGCGCAGGCGTAGACCTCCTTCGCGCCGCCGATCTCGACAATGGCCTTGGCGGCACCGCAGAGGGAACCGGCGGTGTCCACGATATCGTCCAGCAGGATGCAGGTCTTGCCCTCCACGTTGCCGATGATGTTCATGACCTCGGACTGGTTGGCGCGCTCGCGGCGCTTGTCCACG
>CAMKAP010000002.1 GCA_946410505.1 uncultured Clostridia bacterium | reverse complement strand
TCGAAGTCGTCGCCGCCCAGACGGTTGTTGCCGGCAGTGGCCAGCACGTCGATGACGCCGTCGCCGATCTCCAGCACGGACACGTCGAAGGTGCCGCCGCCCAGGTCGTAGACCATGATCTTCTGATCGTTTTCCTTGTCGATGCCGTAGGCCAGAGCGGCCGCGGTCGGCTCGTTGATGATACGCTTGACATCAAGGCCGGCGATCTTGCCGGCGTCCTTGGTGGCCTGGCGCTGCGCGTCGGTGAAGTAGGCGGGGACAGTGATGACAGCCTCGGTCACGGTCTGGCCCAGATAAGCCTCGGCGTCGGCCTTCAGCTTCTGCAGCACCATGGCGGAGATCTCCTGGGGCGTATAGGCCTTGTTGTCGATGGTGACTTTGTAGTTGGAGCCCATCTCGCGCTTGATGGAAGAGATGGTGCGGTCGGGATTGGTGACGGCCTGGCGCTTTGCCACCTGGCCGACCATGCGCTCGCCGGTCTTGGCGAAGGCCACGACGGACGGCGTGGTGCGCGCGCCCTCGGCGTTGGTGATGACAACGGGTTCGCCGCCTTCCAGAACGGCGACGCAGCTGTTGGTAGTACCCAGATCAATACCGATAATCTTACCCATGATAATTTCCTCCTGTATGAAAAGATAATTGTATACTTGATTTATATTCAAAACGGCGGAGCCGTTTTGTTGCGAAAGTACTCAGTTGGCCACCTTGACCATGGCGAAGCGGATCACCTTTTCGCCCAGCCTGAAGCCCTTCTGGAACACCTCGACGATCTCGTTCTCGCCCTTCTCCTCGTCGTCCACGTGCATGACGGCGTTGTGCATCTCCGGGTCAAACTTTTCGCCCAGACACTCGATCGGCGTGACGCCCAGCTTTTCCAGCGTGCTGGTGAACTGGGTCATGATCATCTCCACGCCCTTGCGGTAGGCTTCGTCCTCGGTGCCCTGCTTCAGCGCGCGCTCCAGATTGTCATACACCGGCAGGAATTTGGCCACGGTGTCGGCCTTGATATCGCCGTAGAGGGCGTCCTTTTCCTTCTGGCTGCGGCGGCGGAAGTTCTCATACTCGGCGGCGAGGCGGAGAAACTTGTCGTTGAGGGCGGCCTTTTCGCTCTCCAGCGCGGCGATGCGCTCCTCTTCCTTCTTCTTGCCGAATTTTTTCTCTTTCTTTGTTTCTTTTTTCTCTTCGGCGGGAGCGGCCGGCTCTTCTTTGACTTCCGGGCTCTCTTCCTTGATTTCCTCGGTCTCCTGGACCGGCGTGTCCTGCTTCTTATCTTCGTTCATTGGGGTCGTCTTCCTTTATAATCAGCTTGTTGTGCATGCCCTCCGGCGGCGCTTCGCCGCCGCCCAGCCTGCGGGACAGGCCCGCGGCCAGAAACTGGAGCTTGGCTGCCACTGCGGAATAGTCCATGCGGGTCGGCCCGATCACGCCGATCAGGCCGCGGGTGTTATCGCCGGCATCGTAGCTTGCGATGATGACGCTGGAGTCCTTCAGCTCCTCGGCCACGTTCTCCGGGCCGATCAGCACGCGGACCTCGCTGGGATCTCCGATCCCGTCCCCCGGCGGGAGGATGTAGCCGCCGCCGGACAGATAGCTCATCAGCCTGTGGGCCTTGTCCGGGTCGCGGAACTCCGGCTGACTCAGCAGGCGGTTTTCGCCGGAGACCGAAGCGGTGGGCGTCTCGGCCTCCGAGAGCGTCTCGATCACGAAGGCGGCGATGACGGATGTGATGCCCATGGTATCGTCCGCGGCGCGTTCGGTGCTGCGTATGAGCAGCGGCGTGACCTGATCCTCGGTGATGTTCGTGAAGCTGGCGTTGAAGAGGCTTGAAAGCCGCTGGACCAGGTTCTGGTCTACCGAGACCGGAAGCCGCACCAGCTTGCTCTTGACCGTACTGCCCGAGAGCATCAGGACGATGATGAAGGTGTTGGCGTCCACATAGATGAGGTCGAAGCGCTTGACGGTGGCGGCGGCCCTGCTGGTCAGCGCCAGAGCCGGGTAATCGGTCATCTGGGAGGCCAGCTTGCTCACGTCGGAAATGGTGGCGTCCAGCTCCCGGAGCTTTGCCTCCAGGCGGCGGTTCATGTCCTCCGACTCCTCCAGGGAGAGCTTCTGCTTCTCCATGAGCTCGTTGACGTACATCCGGTAGCCCATCGGCGTCGGCACGCGGCCGGCCGAGGTATGCGGCTGTTCCAGATAGCCCATGGCCACCAGCTCCGCAAGCTCGTTGCGGATCGTGGCAGAGGAGCAGTGCAGCGCGCCGCTCTGGGCGATCGCCTTGCTGCCCACCGGCTCGGCGGTGCGGATGTATTCATCGACCACCGCGGCCAGGATCTTCTTTTTTCTCTCACTCAAGGCCATTGTTAGCACTCTCGACTTCCGACTGTTGGCACTCTCAACTTCCGAGTGCTAATATACCACCGGGCAGGCTCCTTGTCAATAGTTTCCGCGGCTCTCCTTGTGAAAATTCACAGTTTGGACACGAAGATTTTGGACGAGATGCAGGGTGGATTGTCATTTACAAACGGGTTATTTGGGAGTAAACTGTATATATTAAAGGGAGGCATGCCAAATGCTGGAGAAAAATTTCATTGAGGTATACGACAAATTCAAGCTGCAGTTTTACCGTAAGATCTTCGAGAAGGTCAGGGAACGGGACGGCTCGCTGTCGGCAATGGAGGGTTTCTCGCTGGAGATCATTCGCGCGCTGGATGAGCCCACAGTCGGCCAGTTTGCGGACTTCCTGAACATTTCCCAATCCAATGCCACGTATAAGGTAAATAATCTGATCAAAAAGGGCTATCTGGTGCGTCAGAATTCCACGACCGACCGGCGCGAATACCATCTGGTACTGTCGGAGAAATATTATTCCTATGCCGAGCTGCTGACCGACTATGAGCTGACAGTCGTGCAGAGAATGAAGGAGCGTTTTACCGAGGAGGACATTGAAAAGTTTGTCGAGCTGCTTTCGATCATTTCCAACGAACTGATGCCCGAGTGTGACTGAACAAAAGCCTCAAAAATGGGCCCGCCTGCGGGAGGGTCCTGTTTTTACTCCCATTTTACGATTGAGAGAGGATGATTCCCATGAAAGAAAAGAGCGCCCCTTCGGGCCTTCGGCTCAACTATAAGCGCACGGCGCTGATCGGCTTTGCCTTTTTCGGCATCCTGCTTTTATGGCAGGTGTACGACTCCTGGTGCCCCACCTTCCTGACGGACATTTTTGCCCGCAACATCTACGGCCTGACCTCGGCGGAGCTGAAGGCCAGCGACCCGGACAAGATCCTGAACGTGCAGTGGATCGTCGGCATCATCATGGCCTGCGACAACCTGGCCGCTCTGATCCTGCTGCCCATTTTCGGCAACCTCTCCGACAAGACGAAGACCCCCATCGGCAAGCGCATGCCCTATATTTTGACGGGTACTTTCGTTTCTGCGGTGGCTTTCCCGTTTATTCCTCTGTTTTTCCACTATAATAATATTGTCGGCATGGTCATCGCCATGGCCATCGTGCTGATGTTCATGATGATGTACCGCAACCCCGCCGTCGCCCTCATGCCGGACATCACGCCCAAGCCCCTGCGGGCCAAGGCCAACGGCATCATCAACATCATGGGTTATTTCGGCGGTGCCTTCGCCACGGTGCTGGGGCTCTTCCTGGTGCTCTCCCACTATATCAACGCACCCATGGCCGAGCGGAACATCTGGACTATCGAGCTGCCTTTCATCATTGCCTCCGTGCTGATGGTGATTTCCGCGATGGTGCTCTTTGCCACCATCAAGGAGAATAAGCTCGCTGAGGAACTGAAGGACGAGATGGCGCTGGGCGAGTCGATGGCCGCGGTGGAGACCCCCATCGACGACGACAAGCCCATGTCCAAGGCAAACAAGACCATGCTGCTGGCGATCCTGGGCGCGGAATTTCTGTGGTTCATGTCCGACAACGCTCTGGGCACCTACATCGGAAACTATGTTATTTACCACCTGCAGTCCGTCTCCAGCGCCACCATGATCCTCACGATCCTGGGGGGCCTGGCCTCGGTGATCGGCTTTGCCATCGCCGGCGGCATCGCGGACAAAATCGGCCGCAAGTGGACCATCTCCACCGGCCTTGCCATCACCTTTGCGGGCCTTATCGTCATGTGCTTTGTGGCACCCACCGGCCGGGCTGTCGGCGAGCGGGGCGAATTCGCATTCCCCACGCTGCTCTATGCGGTCTGGGTGCTCAAGGGCTTCGGCATGGCGCTGGTGCACAACTGCTCCTTCCCCATGGTGGTGGAGCTCTGCTCCTCCAAGAAGATCGGCAAGTTTACCGGCTACTATTACGCGGCGAGCATGTCGGCCCAGACCGTCACGCCTGTGCTCCTGGGCCTTGTCCTTAACGGCACCAAGGCATGGCGCGCCCTGCCGGTCTACGCCGCGATCCTGACCTGCCTGAGCTTTGCGGTCTTCACCTCTCTCGTGAAGAACATCAAGGCCAAAAAAGTGGCCAATGTGGTGGGCCTGGAGGCTCTTGGCGAAGAGGAGTAATCCAAAGTTTTATTCCCATCCGTATATAAATTTAGATGCTCCATGCGCCCCCCTGTCTTTCTTTTCGGTACTTGCCCGAAAAGAAAGACAGCGCTGCGCGCCGGTGTAAGAAAGAAAAGGGCGCTCACAAGGACGCTGTGCTTTCTGCGCCACGCCGTTCGCGGAATGGCTTCGCTTCGCTCGCGCCGCTGCCTGAGCCGTGAACCGGCGAGCCAGAGGACGAACGTGCGGGAGAAAACGTATGAGCTGTACAAGGATGGCCGGGGTAATGACCAGCCAAACTCTTAGGGCGATGGCAGCGGACAGCAACGATCCTGTTCTGCCCGAGGGGTCAAGGGGATCCTTCCCCTTGTGTCTTTCTTTGGCATCAAAAACCGTTTCTTTCCACACGGAAAGAAATGGGTTTTGCCCCAGACGGACTATGTTTGGTGATTAGGAAAGAGTTTTTGTATAATCTTTTTCTCAGCGAGGAAAGAAGCATGGATAGAAGAATCGGAAAACTGTTGATCGGTCTCGGGGCCGCGGTGGCGGCGCCCCTGTGCCTCTTTGCGCCCGGCACGGCCACGCCCCGGCAGCGTGCCCCCTTTCTGGGCGTGAACTATGCCCACCGGGGCCTTCACAGCCGCGACAAATCGGTGCCGGAAAACTCCCTGGCCGCCTTCACACTGGCCGCCCGGGCGGGCTACGGCGCGGAGCTGGACGTGCGCCTCACAAAGGATGGGCAGGTGGTCGTCTTCCACGACAGCACGCTCAAGCGGGTCTGCGGCGTGGACAAACGGGTGGATGAGCTGACGCTTGCGGAGCTTCGGGAGCTCCGCCTCTGCGGCACCGAACAGCGCATCCCTCTCCTGACCGAGGCGCTCAAGGCGCTGCACGGTGCGGGACCGCTGATCGTGGAGCTGAAAGACGGAAAGCACAACCGGGAGCTGTGCGAAAAGACCTACGCCATCCTGGAGCAGTACCGGGGCGAGGTGTGCATCGAGAGCTTTAACCCCTTCATCGTGGCCTGGTTCCGCTTCCATGCGCGGGATCTGATCCGCGGGCAGCTGGCCGCGCCCATGAAAGACTATCGCAGGGATGGGATGAAGCCCGCCATGGCCTTCGCGTTGAGTCACAATCTCTTTAACCCCCTGGCCCGGCCCCAGTTCATCGCCTATAAGATCGGGTACCGGCCGCCGGTCGTGCGCCTGACGGAGCTGCTGGGCGCCATGCGCTTCGGATGGACCTCCCATGAGCCGCGCAACGAAAAGGGCCGCGACGGCGTGATCTTTGAATTCTATAAGCCAAAGCTGAAGTTTAAGTAAGAAACAGGGGCGCGAATGCGCCCCTGCTTTTTTCAGATGCCGTCGTCGGTGAGCTCGTCGCTGCGGAAGAGCAGCGAGATGCACCAAATGGCCGCAAGGCCAACCAGCGTGTAGATCACGCGGCTGACGGTGGCGGTCTGACCGCCAAAGAGCCAGGCAACCAAATCAAAGCGGAACAGACCGATGCTTCCCCAGTTCAGACCGCCGATGATGGCGAGAACCAGCGCGATGCGATCCATGATCATAGACAAACTCCTCTCTTTCGGGCAGCGCTCTGCGCCGCCGGATGGTTTCAGGCATAGTTTGCCCGTCATCGCTGTGATTATACATTTTTGATGCTCGACAAAAGTAGTGCTTCTTCGCTCTTTACAAAAGCAGCAATCTATACTATCATACAGTCACAGCTTATCCAATTGGTTCTCCCGAAACGGAGGACCGGCTCATATCTTTATCCCACAACCCTATTGGCGGACTGCCTCTGCAGTCCGCCGCCTTTTTATTTCTGCGCAAAAAAACGGCGAAGCTTCTGCCTCACCGTTTTGACGTATGGAATTGAACATTGCGCTGCAAATTGCCCATCCCGCGCCGGCTTTATTTTCCGGATCTGACAGCGGCCAGCTTGCGCTCGCGCCGGCGGAGGACTTCTTCGCTCTTGGGCTGGATGTCGCCGGCCCTGGTCAGCGCCCACTTGGTCAGCAGCGGGCCAACCAGCTCGTAGATCAGCACCGCGAAGAGGACGATGTTGCGGATCATCTTGCCGTCGCCGGGGAGCGTGGAGGAGGTCACACACATGCCCAGGGCCACGCCAGCCTGGGGCAGCAGCGTGATGCCCAGGTACTCTACCACGTTTTGATCGCAGCCCATCAGCTTCGCGGACTCCCGCGCGCCGAAGTATTTGCCAAGGGAGCGGGAGAGAATGTAGATCACGCCCACCAGCACGGAGCTGCCCTTGGCGAAGACGCCCAGCTCCAGCTCGGCGCCGGAGAGCACAAAGAACAGCACCAGCAGCGGCGCCGTCCAGCGGTCCGCGTTTTTCATGATCTCGTCGGACAGAGGGCAGAGGTTGCAGAAGACGCTGCCCAGCATCATGCATACCAGCAGGGAGGAAAAGCCCAGCTTCGCACTGCCCGCCGGGATCTCCAGCATGCTCAGGGCCACCGTCACGAAAACGAAGCCGATGGTCATGGCCAGGCGGTTGGTGTTGGAGTGGAACAGCCGCTCCAGCTGGGTCAGCAGCCAGCCGGCCACCGCGCCCATGACCAGGGAACCCAGGATCTCCAGCAGGGGATTGACCACGATGCCGACCACGTCGATGCTGCCGCTGCTGATGGCCTTGGCGATGCCGAAGGAGACGGCGAAAAGGATGAGACCCACCGCGTCGTCCAGCGCGACGATGGGCAGCAGCAGATCGGTCAGCTTGCCCTTGGCCTTGTACTGGCGCACCACCATCAGCGTGGCGGCGGGGGCCGTGGCCGCGGCGATGGAGCCCAGAGTGATGGCGGCGGGGACGGAGAGCACGTCGGGACAGACCAGATGGAACAGCAGCAGCGCCGCGTCTACCAGCAATGTGGCCGCCACGGCCTGCAGAATACCGATCACCAGCGCCTGCCTGCCGGTCTCCCGGAGCTGGGAGAGACGAAACTCGTTGCCGATGGAGAAGGCGATGAAGCCCAGGGCCACGTTGGAGATGAGCTTGAGGCCCTCCAGCTCTTCGAAGCTGCCGAAGCCCAGACCCGGGATCTGCAGCAGCCCCAGGCAGCAGGGCCCGATCAGCACGCCCGCGATCAGATAAGCCGTCACGTCCGGCAGGTGGAAGCGGCTCAGAGGCCGGGTCACCAGGAGCCCTGCAAACATGGCGACGGAGAGAGACAAAAGTTCAGTCATTTCGCAAAAACACCTCTTTTTTTCAACCGCCCCATTGTAAGCCCGTACCCTCGAAAAAGCAAGAAAAAACTTGTGGAACTTTCACAGAAAGTTCCACAAGTTTTTATGATTGTTTACTAAGGATCAGGCTTCGGCGCTGGCCTTCGGGCTGCGGGCGCGGAGGATCAGCAGCACACCGACCGTCAGCACCGCGCCGATGGCGAGGCAGAGGATCCAGTTCTGCACGAAGCCCGCGATGATGTAGCATACAAAGCTCGCACCCGCCACGGTCAGCGCATAGGGAAGCTGAGTGGACACGTGCTCCACGTGGTCCACGTTCGCGCCGGCGGAGGCCATGATCGTGGTGTCGGAGATGGGGGAGATGTGGTCACCGCAGACGGCGCCGGCGAGGCAGGCGGAGATGCCGATCATCAGCAGCTCCTGGTTATTTTCAAACACGGGCAGCACGATGGGGATCAGAATGCCGAAGGTGCCCCAAGAGGTGCCGCTGGCGAAGGCCAGGCCCAGCGCCACCAGGAAGATGACCGCGGGAAGCATGGCGAACAGACCGTCCGCCGCGCCCTCCACCAGCCCGGCCACGTATTCGTCCGCGCCCAGCGCGCCGGTCATGTTCTTCAGGGTCAGCGCGAAGGTGAGGATCAGCATGGAGGGGACCATGGCCACAAAGCCCTTGGTGATGCAGGCGGAGGCCTCCTTAAAGGTGATGACCCGGCGGCAGAGCAGGTAGATGTAGGTGATGAGCAGCGCCACGATGCAGCCCCAGGGCAGGCCCACGGAGGCGTCAGTGTCGGCAAAGGAGTCGATCAGGCTGGCCCCGCTCCAGAAGCCGCCCACGTACATCATGCCGATGATGCAGAAGACGATCAGCACGATCACGGGGAAGAGCATATCCCAGATGGAGGCGCGGGGATTCGGCTCTTCGTCCTCCTCGCTCAGGGCGCCCAGCTCGCCCCGGCGGGCGCGCAGCTCGGCGGCGGCCATGGGGCCGTAGTCAAAGCCCAGGATGGAGAGCGCGATCACAAAAACGATGGTCAGCAGGGAGTAGAAGTTATAGGGGATGGCGCGGATAAAAAGCTGGATGCCGGAGATGCCGGTGTTCAGGTCCTGCGCCGTGGCGGAGACGGCGGCGGCCCAGGAGGAGACCGGCGCGATCATGCAGATGGGGGCGGCGGTGGCGTCGATGATGTAGGCCAGCTTCGCGCGGGAGATCTTGTGGCTGTCGGTGACGGGGCGCATCACGGAGCCCACGGTCAGGCAGTTGAAGTAGTCATCGATGAAGATCAGCACGCCCAGCAGGAAGGTGGCCAGCAGCGCGCCCACCCGGCTGCGCACATGGGAGGCCGCCCAGCGGCCGAAGGCGGCGGAGCCGCCGGCACTGTTGATCAGCGCCACCATGATGCCCAGCAGCACCAGGAACATGAAGATACCGGCGTTCCAGCCGTCGGCAATGGCGCCGATGAAGCCGTCGTTGATCATGGTGTCCAGCGCGGCTACGGGCTGGAAGCCCGCCACGAACAGCGAGCCCACCAGGATGCCGACAAAGAGGGAGGTATAGGTCTCCTTGGTGATCAGCGCCAGAACGATTGCGAGCAGCGGGGGAACGAGAGCCCAGAAAGTACCGTACATTGTTGTTTCCTCCAAATAGAAAAAAGTTGTGAACAGCGCAGACACTGTTCACAACTCGTAAGGCCTCTTTCAAGTCAGACAGCTCTCCGCGCGGGCAAAACCCTTGCGACAGTCCGGCGGATGTTCTCCGACGGCCCAGGCATATCCGCACGGGATACGGATACCCTTCGGCGGCGACCCCTTTCACTCCCCACTTCCCGGTGGTTTTCCGGAGCTACTGATGATAACCGCGCCTCTATCATGCGCTATTCAGTTGTTAATCATTATATCCGACCGCCGGGATTTGTCAACGGTTTCCAGATCGCTCGGCGTATTTTTATTCAATTTGATAAAAAGCGGCGGCTTCTTCAGCGATTTGCTGTAGAAAACAGCCAGAGGAAAGGCAGCGGGGCGGAGAATGGGTGTTGTGGACCCGGTGGAAACGTGATAGAATACAGCCATAATGATTATGCAGAAAAGGAGATTCCATGAAAGCTGCTTTTTCCGAATATCTGACGGGTATAAAGCCCGGGCTGCGCTCGCTCATCGCGCTGCTGCGCCGGGACTATGCGTATGTGAGCGTGCTGGCCAGCGACTCGAAGGGCCTGGCCGTGCGCATTTCCCAGCGCTCCAAAAGCGTCTCCAGCCAGACCATGACCACCGAGCGGGGCGTCGTCGTGCGCGTATACCGGGACGGACAGTATGCCGAGTACGCCTTTAACGACTTTGATCCCAAAGACCCCGCCGCCAAGGCGCAGGAGCTGCGCGCGGCGCTGGACGCGCAGCTTGCGCTGCTGTCCGCCTGCGGCGTGAAGCCTTATGACACGCCGGTCCTGCCCGATGAAGAGCAAACGCTCTTTGTGGAGAAGGAGGCGGCGCTGCTGCCCGAGAGCGCCGATGTGAAGGCGCTGGTGGAAAAGCTCGGCGCCATCTCCGACGAGGGCGTGGGCCTGCATGAAAATGCGCTGGACTGCATGGTTTCCGCCCAGTCCACCCATGTTTGCAAGATGTTCCTGACGGAGAAGCGGGACCTGTGCCAGAGCTACGTGTACAGTGAGGGCAGCCTCGCCCTGATCCTCAATCGGGATGGGAACACCCAGGTGTCTTACGAGAGTGTCTCTGGCCTCTGCGGCCTGGAGCTCTTCGAAACGCTGAAGGACAAGCTCCCCAAGGTTGTCTCGACAGGCGCGGAGCTGCTGGATGCCGGGCGCATCGAGCCGGGCGAGTACGAGATCATCACATCTCCCGAGGTCACCGGCCTGATCGCCCACGAGGCCTTCGGCCACGGCGTGGAGATGGACATGTTTGTGAAAAACCGCGCCCTCGGCGCCCGGTATATCGAAAAGCGCGTGGGAAGTGAGCTGTGCACCATGCATGAGGGCGCCCTCTGCGCCGAGAACGTGACCTCCTACGCCTTTGACGACGAGGGGACCCTGGCCGGGGACGTGACGGAGATCGACCGGGGCATCCTGAAAACCGGCATCTGCGACGCGCTCAGCGCGCTGCGTTTGGGCGTTTCGCCCACCGGCAACGGCAAGCGCGAGAACTTTGAGCACAAGGTCTACACCCGCATGACCAACACCATGTTCGACTCCGGCACGGATTCCCTGGAGGACATGATCGCCTCCATCCAAAAGGGCTATCTGCTGGAGGGCATGGAGAGCGGCATGGAGGACCCCAAGCACTGGGGTATCCAGTGCATCATCAAGATGGGCCGGGAGATCGTGGACGGCAGGCTCACCGGCAAAGTGGTGGCGCCTATCATCATGACCGGCTACGTGCCCGATCTGCTGGGCGGCATCTCCATGGTCTCCCCCCACCGGGAGGTTTTCGGCGCCGGCGGCTGCGGCAAGGGCTATAAGGAATGGGTCAAGGTGGCCGACGGAGGCCCCTATCTGAAAACGAAAGCGAGGCTCGGATAATGCTGGATACGATCGTCAGGATCCTGAAGGCTTCCGGCGTGTACGCCTGGGAAGTCAGCGATGTGAAGAAGCAGGGCTGGGAGTTCTATTTCATCCGCCATGCGCTGGATCAGCACCGGGCCAAAAACGTGGAGCACATCACCGTCAAGGTCTATCAGCTCATTGACGGCGGCGAGGCCATGGGCTTTGCTTCCGCGGAGATCGCGCCCACCGCAACGAAAGAGGAGGCGGAGAATCTGGTGCGGGATCTGAGCTACCGGGCCACCCTGGTAAAGAACCGCCCCTATACCCTCCGCGGCCCGGAGGGCGAGACGGAAGCGCCCGGCGAGGCTACGGATCTCACCGCTGTCTCCGGCGACTTTATCCGCAGCATGCGGGAGCTTCCCGAGACGGAGAGCGAGGATGTGAACAGCTATGAGATCTTCGTCTCCGATGTGACGCGGCGGCTCATCACCTCCGCCGGCATCGACGAGACCGAGCGCTGCCCCTCCAGCATGATCGAGGTGGTGGTCAATGCCCGCCGGGACGGCCATGAGATCGAGCTCTACCGCAGCTATCGCAGCGGCAGCTGTGACGCCGCGGGATTGAAGCGGGATCTGGAGAAGGCCATGCGCTATGGGCGTGACCGGCTCGCCGCCGTGCCCACGCCTGTCAGCGGAAAGTATGACGTGCTCTTTTCCGGTCCGGACGCCTGCGAGATTTACCGGTATTTCGCCGCGCGCATGGATGCGCAGATGGTCTATCGCAAGATGAGCGACTGGGAGATCGGCAAGCCCATCTGCGAGAAGGTCAACGGCGACCGGGTGACGGTCAAGGCGCTGCGGAGGCTGGAAAACTCCTCCGCCAACCACAGCTTTGACGCAGAGGGCGCCCGCATCCGCGACGCTGTGATGATCGAAAACGGCGTTGCCCGCCGCTATCTGGGCGGCCGGATGTTTTCCAGCTACCTGGGGCTGGAGGATGCTTTCATCCCCTCGAACATCGCAGTCTCCGGCGGCACGCGCAGCGAAGAGGAGCTGCGGAGCGGCCGGTATCTGGAGGTGGTGGAATTCTCCGACTTTCAGGTGGACGCCATGACCGGCGACATTTTCGGTGAGATCCGCCTGGCCTACTGGCACGACGGCGAGAAGACCGTCCCCGTGTCCGGCGGCTCCCTTTCCGGCTCCATGAATGACTTCGTGGGAAATCTCTTTATGAGCAGCAAGAGCGTACAGTATGACAACATGCGGATCCCTGCCCTGACGCGTCTGCACGGCGTCACCGTCACGGGCGCGGAGAAATAAGAGGGGACTATGAGTACGGAAGAACGGGAAATCACCGAAGAGGGGACCGAACCCCCCGCTGCGGCGGAAAAACAGGACAGCGGCCCCGTCGGCGATCTGAAGCGCCGCGTGACCGCCGGGGCTGTGGCCCTCGTGACTTCGGCCAGCGTCCTCGTGGGCGGGATCTTTCATTCGCCCGCCCTCCTGCCGGATGACCAGGAGCTGGCGCCCCAGGTTGCCTGGACCGAGAGCGATGACGACGATCTGGACGGCAGCGGCGACGACGGCGACAGCGGCAGCGGTGAGGAGAGCGTAGAGATCGCACAGGCTGTCGAGGAGACCGAGGCGCCGCCCGAGGTCTGGGACGATCACCGCCGCAAGTGGCAGCGGCTGCCCGCTGCGCTGCGGTGGCTCGCGATCCCGCTGTGCGCCGCGCTGGGTCTGCTTCTTTTCAGCGGCAGTACGGCGCTCTTCGGCACGGTGCTGGGGGCGATTGCGGCCAAAGCGCTGGGCTGGGTATTGCTGCTTGCTGCGCTGGTGCTGGGCTTTGCGGCGGCTGTCAAATCCGTCTTTCCCGATCTTCCGCTCAAGAAGATCCTCAACAAGCGCAGCCTCACGGGCGTGCTGCTGGGCGGCGCAGCTCTCGCGGCGCTGGATCTGCTCCTGCCCCTCTTCTGGGCGGACTATACCCGTGTGGAGCTGCTTGTGCGCGCTCTGGGCGTGCTCGGCGTGATCGGCACCGCGGCCGGGAGCTTTGCCGTCCGGGAAAAGCGCCGCCGGGATGAGGAGGCACTGCCGGAGGCAGAACCCGAGGAGCCGGAGGAGGAAGAAGAGGAAGAGGAAAAGCCTATGACCCGGGAAGATATCCTCGCCCTGGCCGACTCAGTCAGCCGGAAGCGGTAGAAAAGTGCGATAATCAAGAACCATTTCTTTCCTGTTCGCGGAAAGAAATGGTTCTTAAACTCCAAAGAAAGGCAACAAGGGGAGGAATCCCCTTGACCCCTCGGGCAAAACGGGCAAGTCGCTGACCTCTACCGTCGCCCTAAGACGGAAGCTGGCCATTACCCCGGCCATCCTTGTACAGCTCCTACGTTTTCTCCCACACGTTCGACCGCTGGCTCGCCTGGCTGTTAACCAAACGAGCCGACTATGCAAGAGAAGCATAGGCTTCGATTTGTACAGCATAGCGGCAGCGAACACCGAAGCGTACCAGACATGCCAACATTCGGACGGCGGCGACCGGAGATGCGACCTTTGCAGTGTCCTCTGAGAGCGTCTTTCTCTTTGGAGTTCAAGAACCTTTTCTCTTTCCGCAAGAGGAAAGAGAAAAGGTTCTTGCTCTATACAGCCTATCCGCATCAAACACACAGAGAAAACCTGCCAGGATATAACAAAAAACTCCCCCGGGTTTCCCCGGAGGAGCAGTCCGCGCATGCCGTGCCGGCCCAATTATAACCTGCACGAAAGGGCAGGTGGGTCGCCTAAGTTCTGTTTCGCTGCTTCCAACGTCCGACAAGGAGTCGGGAGGCCTGCAATCCGCAGATTCAAATCGGCATCCCTTATGAGAGATGTGGGTTTAATGGGCCGTAATGCCGCAAAGGGCAAACACGCACACCGCAGAACTTCGTATCTGTTTTCAATATATGCCGCAGAAGCGGCAAAGATTACTCTTCGTCCTCGTCGTCAAAGAGCAGCACCATAAAGTGCTCATACACGTCCTGGAGCTGCGCCTCATCGTCGATGGATTCAAAGAGCTCGTCCCCGTTCTCATCCAGAACGGAGCGCAGGATGATGATGCCGTAATCGGGGTCATTCTCATCCATGTTGGCGGGCAGGAAGGCCAGATAGGTCTCCCCGTTATAATCCATGGTGTCCAGCACCTCAAGCTCAAACTCCTGACCGTCGTCATCCACGATGGTGATGAAGTCGCTGCCGAATTCCTCGCTCATAGCTCTTTCCCTCCTTGCTTGTCTGGCTCCATTGTACCCTATCGACGGCCAGAAATCAATATCAAACTATGGACAGAGAACTTTCAATTTCTGAAGGGAGCGGGCAACAGCGCGCGTTTTTGCGCTTATGAGCCCAGATCTTCCAGCAGGCACAGCAGCTCCTGCCGGGAGAGCACCGGGATGCCCGCCTCCACCATCGCCCGGTCGGACGCCCGCAGGCATGCAAGCTCAATGTTCGTCACCTGCAGCGGCTCCCGGCCGCGGCGGGAGCCGTAAACCGCCACGCGGCCATCGCTCTCCCGCAGATAGCAGACGGCGCCGTCGGCCCGGGCAGCATAGCTCTCGTAGAGCTCGCGGGGCAGATTCTGATTCTCCGGCGGGCGCAGCCCCCGCCAGGCCTCCGCCCCCGTGAAGGCGGCCGCTGCCGCAAGAACCATGAGCAGCGCGAGGCGCAGTCTCATCCCCATGGAAAATCCCTCCCTTTTTTGTGCTTCTGTGATATTTTCCCTGCTTTTTGGGAAAATATTCTCTGGAGAGCGGAGAAGGAAATATTAAACTATCTTAAATTTTCCCAAATTCCGCTGACCATGTTGACATTGTGTGGTATACTGTTTCTACTTATTTCTAAGAGGAGGTGCGTTCCATGGCAAAGGAGAAACCGGACAGCCGCACGCCCAGAGGCCTGCGCATGGCGCTCAAGGCGGCCGGCGTGACTGTGGACGTCACCTCGTCCGTGGTCAGCTCGGTCTTCAAGGTCTTCGGCTCCATCCTGCTGATCCTTGTAACTGCGGGGCTGCTGTTCACCTGTATCTTCGCCTATTATGTCAAAAACTTCCTGACGCCGAATATGGACCTCTCGCTGGAGGACTATCAGCTCTCCGAATCCAGCACCATCTGGTACCAGAACTCCGCCGGCGAATGGCAGCAGCTCAAGACCCTGGTGGGCAACTACAAGCGGATCTGGGCGGATATTGAGGAGATCCCGGAATATATGCAGCAGGCGCTGGTTGCCATTGAGGACAAGCGCTTTTATGAGCACAAGGGCGTGGACTGGTACCGAACCTCCGGCGCCTTTGTGGAGATGTTTGCCCGTATGGAGACCGGCTCCGGCGGCTCCACCATTACCCAGCAGCTCATCAAGAACCTGACCGGCAAGGACGAGGTCACCATCCAGCGTAAGCTGACCGAAATCTTCGGCGCGCTGGAGCTGGAGAAGAAGTACAACAAGCAGGAGATCATGGAGTGGTATCTCAACGCGGTGTACTTCGGCGAGGGCTGCTACGGCGTGCAGGCCGCGGCCCACACCTACTTCGGCAAGGACGTATCGGAGCTGACGCTGGCCGAGTCTGCCGCCATCGTCGGCATCACCAACAAGCCCACTTATTACGATCCCTTCTACAACGAGGACAACAACAAGGAGCGCCAGGAGATCATCCTGCGCGAAATGTACGAGCAGGGCTATATCGACTACCAGACCTGGCAGGACGCGGTGGCCGAGGAGCTGGTGTTCACCTATACGCCCGGCACCCAGAACAGCAATCAGGTGTATTCCTATTATGAAGAGGTCGTCATCTACGACGTGATGCGGGATCTCATGGAGGCCAAGGGCATCAGCCAGCGGGCTGCCCGCACCCTGCTCTTCAACGGCGGCTACCAGATCTACTGCTGCCAGGACGCAAATATCCAGGCCATTGCAGATTCCATCTATCAGGACACGGCCAATCTCCCCCGCACCGGCAGCTCCCAGCAGCTGCAGAGCGCCATTGTGATCATGAACCCCTACGACGGGCGCATCCTGGCGCTGGAGGGCGGCGTGGGTGAAAAGACGCGCAGCTTTGAGCTCAACCGCGCGGTTCCCGTCTCGGTGGACGGCTTTGATTACGGCGGCGCCACCCGTTCGCCCGGCTCTTCCATCAAGCCGCTGGCCTCCTACGCCCCGGCTATCAACGAGGGCCTCATCACGCCCGACACCACCGTGAACGACTCGCCCAACATCCACCTGAGCGGCACCGACTGGTATCCCCACAACGACAGCTACGAGAACTACGGCCTGGTCACGATCTATACGGCCCTCAAGTGGTCGCTCAACACCGTGGCGGCCCAGATCATCGACAAGCTGACACCGCAGACGGCATACAATTATCTGACCGAGCGCCTGGGCTTTACGAGCCTCGTGCCGGATGACGCCTCCTATTCCCCCATGGCCCTGGGCCAGCTCACAAACGGCGTCTCCGTGCGGGAGATGGCGGCAGCCTACTGCTCCTTTGTCAACGACGGCGTCTTCACCTACAGCCGCAGCTATTCCATGGTGACAGACTCTAAGGGCAACGTGGTGCTCAATAACGAGCCCAAAACCATCACGGCCTTCACCCCCAACACCGCCTACTGCATGACCTGGATGATGAAGAAGGGCGTGGAAGAGGGCACCGGCCAGGAGGCCAGACTGTACAGCATGCCCGTGGCGGGCAAGACCGGCACCTCCGGCGATTATAAGGACCGCTGGTTCGCCGGCTGCACGCCCTACTATGTGGCCGTGGTCTGGACCGGCTTCGATACGCCCGAGCGCATCAATCTGGGCGGCAACCCCGCCGCGCAGCTCTGGCGCAAGGTCATGGCCCCCGTCCACGAGGGCCTGGAGTGGAAAGACTTCACCTATCCCTATCTCGCGCCCGACACCGGGATCTTCAACGGCAGCGAGAACGAGTTTTACACCGACACCGATACCGACGGCGGCAGCGTCATCATCGACCAGGACGGCAACAGCTATACCATTGATAACGGCACAGGCTTTGACGGCGGCGGCATCACCATCGACAACGGCAACACCGGCGGCAACAACGGCGGTATCACCATTGATAACGGCGGCACCGACATCACGATCCCCGATACGCCCAACTACGGCGGCGGCGACATCAATATCGGTGAAGACAGCGGAGACGGCAACGCGGCCATCGTCTTCGGCTGATGCCCGCTCTGCGGGTCCGAAACGCCCGTTTCTCTCCCTGAAAAGCAAAAAAAGTGGGGAAAAGCAGAGCCTTTTCCCCACCAAAACCCTGTTTTGCCAGCATTTACCTGTTGACAAAATTCATTCATTGTGTTACATTTTGATTACAAAACTGGAGGTGTTCCTTTTGGGAAAGACATTGGAGTATAAGGGTCATCCGCTCCAAAGGAAAGACAACATCATTTATTACGGCAGCTTCGCGGACAAATACATCATTATGATGCAGGTGCTCGACAGTAAGAAGCAGGGCGATCTGGACGTAGCCACCAAGGTTTCCGTCCAGCTCCAGATGACGGACCCCTCGATCAAGACCCGGGACCGCATTGTGAAAAAGAGCGAAAAAGAGAGCCTTTATGCCGCGATGGATGTTGCCGCGGTGTGGCTTGAGCGCGCACTGTCCTCCAGATAACACCGGGATCTGTCGACGGGGCTTCTTCTCTTCGACGGGTCTGTGCGGGCCGCTCTCCGTTTCGGGCCGCACCGGCTAAGAAAGAAGGATCTGATTCATGCGCAAAAACCTGATAAGGACTCTTGTCGCCGTGCTCCTGATCTTCTCGGTCATGGGCACGACGGCCTATGCGGAGAGCGCCTCGGTCACCGGAACGGCGGTCAACCTGCGGGAAGGCCCGGGCACGGGTTACCGGATTCTGGACACCCTCTCTGCCGGGACGGTCGTTGAGGTGACCGACCGCTCCAACGGCGCTTGGTACGCGGTCAGCTACGGCGGTCGAAGCGGCTACATGTCCTCCGGCTATCTGCAGATGCTCGGCGCGGCCGAGCAGGCGACCGTGATCTACAGCGAGCCGGCGTTTTCCTCCGCTCCGGCGGAGGGGGAGGCCGTCATCATCATGGACGGTGTATCTCCCACGGTACAGAGCGGCGGCACGGCCTCTGTCGTGATCGGCAGCGGCGCGCCCGCAGCCACAGCCGCCCCTGCGGCGCCTGCGGCCACAGTCGCTCCCGCAGCGCCCGCGGCTTCCTCCGCGGCGGTCGTGACGGCGCAGCCTGCAGTCAGCGACTATTCGCCTGGAGAGGGCACGGCCGTGATCATCCTGGGCGACAATACCATCGTCCTGCCTGCCTCTGCGCCTGTAAAGAGCACGGAGGCGAGGCACCCAGACACGAGCAATGTGGGCAAAACCGGCTACATCAACGGGGACTTCGTCAGCTTCCGCAGCGCTCCCTCCGCCAGCGCCAGCATCATCAGCAGCTATAACAAGGGCAAGGAGCTGGTGATCACCGGCGCCGCCTCCGGCGACTGGACGCCCTGTCGCATCGATAACCGGGACGGCTACGTTTATACCCGCTACATTACGCTCAGCGAGCAGTACCTGGCGGCCATCTCCGGCCAGAGCAGCGCCGGGACCGGCTCCGCCGCAGCCTCCTCCGGCAGCGCGAACACCGCCTCCGGCAGCACGGCGGCCTCTCAGAGCAGCGCGGCGCAGACAGGAAACGCCTACATCACCGGCAACAACGTGCGCTTCCGCTCCGGCCCGTCCATGAACGCCGGCATCATCGGCGAGTTCTTTTACGGCAACAGCGTGACGGTCACCGGTACCAGCGGCGACTGGACGGCTGTGAACTATAACGGCAAGTCCGGCTATGTTTACAGTCAGTATGTCAAGTCCGGCAGCTTCTCGGCCGGCAGCACTTCCGGCACCTCCGCCGGGACGAACACCGGCAGCGCGGTCAAGGCTCCCGCTTCCACAGGCAGCGCCACCGGTCAGCAGATCGCGGACTACGCCCTGCAGTTTGTCGGCTGCCGCTATGTCTGGGGCGGCACCTCTCCCGAGACCGGCTTTGACTGCTCCGGCTTCGTGCAGTATGTGTACAAGCAGTTCGGCTATCAGCTCAACCGTGTGGCCTGCGACCAGGCGCGCAACGGCGAGCATGTGGATTCGGCCAACATCCAGCCGGGCGATGTGCTCTGCTTCTACTCCAGCGCCAACTACATCGGCCACACCGGCATCTACATCGGCAACAACAAATTCGTCCACGCCTCCACGTCCACCACGGGCGTGATCATCTCGGAGCTCAACGGGTACTACTTTACCCGCGGCTACGAGGCCCGCAGGATCGTGTGACGCACATAGAAGAGGAAACAGCCCCCAAATCGGGGGCTGTTTCCTCTTTTGTATCCATCCTTTTCAGGAAAGCCGGACGGCGGTGAGGACGGCGTTTGCATACGCCACCTCGCCGCCGCAGTTGTTTTCCACACTCAAACTGGCTGCGGCGGTCAGATTCAGCACCGCCGTGAGCGCGATGCGCCGCGCGCCGTTTTCGCCTGGCAGCAGCGATGAGGTGTAGGGGAGCGTGATGCCGTTGAGGGCGAACACCGCACCCAGTTCTCCCGCGCCATCCGCGTCGGCGGCAAAAGAGAGAAGGTAGCGGCCCTTCTCCAGCAGCAGGGCACCGTCACCGGAGGGGGAGAGACCCTCTCCCTCGGCTTCGCTCACCTCCAGCAGCAGAGCGGCGCCGCTGGGCACCAGCTGCCGCTCGGCCCGATAGCGCATGGCGCAGCCGATCCCCTCTTCACCAGGGGCGTCCTCCGTCCGGCGGGGGCGGGGGCGGCGGTCCCCATCCGGGACGGGGCGGTCCCCATCCGGGCGGAGGGGGAGGCGGCGGAGGTGGTCCGGGCCGTCTGTGTGGGCGGCCGTGTCCGTGTCCGCAGCAGGGCCGCGGCGGGGGCGGCCAGACCGGTCCGGGTCGTCTGTGTCCTCCGGACCGGAAGAAACGAAAAAATGATCCATGCTTCTCCTCCGTGAGGGAAAACCCTCGCGCCAGTCTATGCGAAAACAGGGCAGCCTGCCAATTTCCGGCTGCCAGACAGAGAGAACACCCCGGGAGGAAACTCCCGGGGTGCTGCAGCGCTTGCAAATTTTTACGCAGGTTCAGTTCTCGTCCAGCTCCTGCAAAAACAGAGCCGCTTCGCCGTCGGAGGGCATCCGGAAGCCCACACGCGGGGAAACCGTGAAGCTCTCCACGGCCGGACCGTCCATCAGGCAGCTGCGCTTGAACTGCTGGGAGAAGAGCCGTTTGCACCAGCTGGTGAGCCAGCGGCGGAGCTCCTCATCAGAAAACTCGTTGGCATAGGCCATCTTTGCCAGCCGCAGGGTCTTGGAGGGTGTAAAGCCGTCGATCAGGATGCAGTGGGTGAAGAAGTCCTGCAGGCTGTAGGAGCCCACGGCCTCCTCGCTCTTCTGCTCGATCTGATCGTCGTGGATGGGCAGCAGCTCCGGCGTGACCGGGCATTCCAGCACGTCGTAGAGGGCGGCCTTGAGCACGCGGTCCTCCGTGGTATCGGCCAGATACCGGACGTTTGCGCGCACCTGCGTCTTGGTCAGACCCAGATTCACGTCGTACATGCTGGTGTGATCGCCGTTGTAGGTGCACCAGCCGTCGATATACTCGCTCAGGTCCTCGGTGCCCACGTCCAGGCCGTTTACCTTGTTGGCAATGTCCATCAACACCTGGGTGCGCTCGCGGGCCTGGGCGTTTTCAAAGGCGATGGAATAGTCGTCGTGGGCGTGGCCGATGTCGTCAAAGTGCTGGTAGACGCTCTTGCCGATGTCGATCACGCGCACCTCGCAGCCAAGCTGCTCGGCCACCACGATGGCGTTGGATTTGGTGCGGCTGGAGGTGCCGAAGCAGGGCAGCGTGCAGGCCACCACGTTGGTGGAGGGCAGGCCCATCTTTTTTACCGCCATGGAGCAGACCAGCACGCAGAGCGTGGAGTCCACACCGCCGGAAATGCCCACCACGCAGTGATCCAGATGGGCGTACTCCATACGCTTGACAAGGCCCGCCACCTGGATGTCCAGCATGCGCTCGCAGTAGGCGGGGAGCTCCGCCGCCGTCTCGGGCAGGTGGGGGTGCATGAAGAATTTGCGCGTCAGCGCGGTCTCCGTGGCCTCGCCGCCCCAGACATATTCGCTGCAGTCACTCTCAAACTCAAAGTCGCCGCAGCCCCGGCGCAGGTTCACCAGATACTCGGCGTCGATCTCCGTGACGGCGAGGCTGTTTTCGCCCTCCTCGGCCGCCAGGAGCTTGCCGTTTTCGGCGGCGAGGCAGAGCCCGGAATAGACGTAGTCGGTGCTGCTCTCGCCCCGGCCGGGAGCGGCCAGCAGCACGGCGGCTTTCCAGTGCTTCGACTCATAGCGCGCCTGCAGCTCGGCGTCAGCTCGGGAGGAGACGGTCTCCGGGAAGGAGGCCATCTGCACCAGGAGCGTGGCCCCGGCCTGGGCCTGACGCAGCGCGGGCGGCATCAGCGCGTCCCGGTCGGCGCCCAGCTCCACGGCGATCTTCAGCTCGGGCAGGGCAGCGCAGCAGAAGAGCGCGTCGCTGCTCTCCAGCGCGGTCTCGCAGCCGCCGACGGTGACGAAGCGGGTCTCCATGGCGGGGGCGGAGAAGGGGCTTCCCTCCACGTTCTCCCGGGGGATCAGCGCCAGGATCTCGCCCTTATAGACGGCAGCGGCCACGCTGTACACGCGGCTGCCCACGGCCAGCGGCAGACCCACAAAGCTCAGCAGGTCCAGCCCTTTTGTGGCTTCGGCGACTTCCGCCAGGGCCTTTTTCGCCCCGTCCAGCAGCACCCGGTGGCTGTACAGGTCATAGCAGCTCACGCCTGTCAGCGTAAGCTCCGGGAAGGCCAGCACCTTCACGCCCCTGTTCGCCGCCTCACGGATGCATTCGATCACACGGCAGGCGTTGTATGCGGCGTCGGCGACCCGGATCACCGGGGCGGCGGCCGCAACTTTCACAAAACCGTTTTTCATACGATTACGCCTTCACTCTCTCGGCGATATAAGCTTTGACCTCGGCGATGGGGATGCGGACCTGCTCCATGCTGTCGCGCTCGCGCACGGTCACGCAGCCGTCCGTCTCGGAGTCAAAGTCGTAGGTGATGCAGAAGGGGGTGCCAATCTCGTCGGCGCGGCGGTAGCGCTTGCCGATGGAGCCGGTCTCGTCGTACTCGACCATGAAGTCCTTCGCCAGCTCATCGCGGATGGCCATGGCGGGCTCGCCCAGCTTTTTGGAGAGGGGCAGCACGGCGGCCTTGATGGGGGCAATGGCGGGATTGAGGCGCAGCACCACGCGCACGTCGTTCTTCGCTTCGTCCACCACTTCCTCGTCATAGGCCTCGCAGAGCAGCGCCAGCACCGTGCGGTCCAGACCGTAGGTGGACTCGATGATATAGGGCACAAAGCGCTCGGCGGTGAAGGGGTCGATATACTCCAGCTTCTGGCCGCTGTACTCCTGGTGGCGGCTCAGGTCGAAGTCGGTGCGGTTGTGGGTGCCGTTGATCTCGCCCCAGCCGAAGGGGAAGAGGAACTCAATATCGCAGGCGGCCTTGGCATAGTGGGCCAGCTTCTCGTGGTCGTGGTAGCGCAGATGCTCCTCGGGGAGGCCGAGGTACATGAAGAACTCCTTGCCGAACTGCTTGAAGTAGTCGTAGAGCTCTGTGTCGGTGCCGGGCTTGCAGAAGGTCTGGAACTCCATCTGCTCGAACTCGATGGTGCGGAAGGTGAAGTTGCCCGGGGTGATCTCGTTGCGGAAGGCCTTGCCGATCTGGCCGATGGAGAAGGGGAGCTTGGTGCGCATGCTGCGCAGGACGTTCGGGTAGTTCACATATTCGCCCTGGGCATTCTCCGGGCGGAGATAGATGATGCTCTTCGCGTCGTTGGTGACGCCGCGGAAGGTCTGGAACATCAGGTTAAACTCGCGGATGTCGGTGAAGTTGTGCTTGCCGCAGTTGGGGCAGGGGATGTGGTGGGCTTTGATATAGTCGAACATCTGCTCCTTGCTCATGCCGTCGGCGTGGGCGTCGGGGTCAAAGTCGTCGATCAGGTTGTCGGCACGGAAGCGCATCTTGCACTCCTTGCAGTCCAGCAGAGGATCGGCGAAGCTGGCCACATGGCCGCTGGCCTCCCACACGCGGGGGTTCATGAGAATGTCGGCGTCCACTTCAAAGCTGTTGCGGCGCTCCTGGATGAACTTTTTGCGCCAGGCGTCCTTGACGTTGTTCTTGAGCCGGGTGCCGAGGGGGCCGTAGTCCCAGGTGTTGGCGAGGCCGCCGTAGATCTCGGAGCCGGCGAAGATGAAGCCGCGGTTTTTGCAGAGAGCGATGATCTTGTCCATGGTTTTTTCGGTGTTGTTCATAGTATCTGTTCCTTTCCCGCGGCTGGCTGCCGCGGAGATAAATTTCGGGGTGCTTCCCCGTTTCACAAATACACAATATACCATATTCTGCCCCTGTACGCAAGAAATGATAAACACTTATCAGATCCCGGCAAAACAGGCGGGAACGAAGAAAAGACTTCTTCTTGCCAAAGCTCAAAAAAGAACTGTTCGCAGAAGGAAAAGGGTGTATAATATAGGGGAAAGATATGGGAGCAGAGAGATGGACAGAGAAAGAAAGCAATCAAAAAACAGAATCCTCCCCGCGTTCCTGCTGCTTTACGCGCTGTGCCTGCTGGCGGCGGTCCTCTTTGTGCTGGACGCACGGCACATCCGCTTTCACTTCAGCGGCGGGCAGGAGCTGGTGCTGCCGGTGGGTACCCTCTATACCGAGCCCGGCGTCCGCGCCGTGAGCGAGGGAAGGCTCTTCGGCGAACTGGGCCGGGAGCTTCCCGTCACGGCCGAGGGCTGGGTGGACTGCAACACCCCGGGGGACTATACGATCGAATACACCGCCACCCGCGCCGGCAGAAGCTGGCACGCCCGGCGAACAGTCCAAGTGCGGGATCTGACGCCGCCCGTGATCACGCTGCAGCACCGGGAGGGCTATGTGACCACCTGGTTTGCGGGCTATGAGGAAGAGGGCTACAGCGCCATCGACAACATCGACGGCGACCTGACCGACCGGGTAGAGCGCAGGGCCTATGACGACCATGTGGACTACGAAGTCACGGACGCCGCCGGAAACCGCAGCTCGGTCACCCGGGAGATCCCCTTCTCCGTGGGAAAGCCCGTCATCACCCTCACAGACGGCACCGAGACGGAGATCCCTGCCGCACTGCTTTATACAGATCCTGGCTTCACCGCCGCGGACGAGCAGGGCAACGACCTGAGCTACGCCGTGCAGGTGTCCGGGGAGGTGGACCCGGAGCGCTGCGGCGACTATGAGCGCGTCTACCGCATCGACAGCGGCCAGGGCTACGGCGTCACGGTCACGCGGCATGTGCGTGTGGTGCCCGCCTTGCTGCCGGAGGCGGTGGAGCCGCAGGAGAAGACCATCTACCTTACCTTTGACGACGGCCCCGGCCCCCACACGGCGCAACTGCTGGACGTGCTGGCGGAATACGGCGTGCAGGCCAGCTTCTTTGTGACCTGCCGCTATCCGGACTATTTTGACATGGTGGGCCGGGCCTTCCGGGAGGGACACCGGATCTGCGTACACACGGCCAGCCATGATTACGGTCAGGTCTATGCCACGGAGGAGGCCTACTACCGGGATTTTCTGGCCTGTGAGGAGATGATCCGGGAACAGACGGGCAGTTATACCACGCTCTTCCGCTTTCCCGGCGGCAGCTCCAACACGGTCAGCTCCTTCAACGAGGGGATCATGACGCGCCTGACGGAGAGCATGAACACCATGGGCTACCAGTATTTCGACTGGAACGTGGACAGCGACGACGCCGGCAGGACCCGCACTACCCAGGGGGTGCTCCAAAACGTCATCGCGGGTTGTGAGGGGAAGGACTGCTGCCTGGTGCTGCAGCACGATGTGAAGGATTACAGCGTGGCGGCGGTGCGGCAGATCATCGAGTGGGGGCTGAATAACGGTTATGTTTTCAAGCCGCTGGACATGACGAGCCCTCCGGCCCACCACCCCTTGGCAAACTGAACAGAAAGGCGCCGGGAGCAAAAGCTCCCGGCGCCTTTTCGTTTTCTGCCGTCTCAGCCTTTTGCCAGACCGAGGACAGACCAATTCATCCCGGGGTCGGGATCGGCCTTGACCTTTAACGATGTCGTCCGGACCTCGATCCCCGCCCCGATGCTTTCCAGCTCTTCCATGCTGAAAGCCGCGGGATCGGCGATCATCGCAATCAGATACTGCTCCTCCGGCTCAAAGAGGAAGAGGCAGCGCAGCGGCTGCGGATCCTTTTCACAGGCGGAGACCTCCACCTCCAGCCGCTGATAGGGGCCGAAGCTGTCCTCCTTGATGATGCTCGCCTCACCGCCCAGCCAGCCCAGCACCAGATCGTGCCTGTAAAGCATATCGACGTCCATCAGGTCGACGCGCAGGGCAAAGTCCCCGTTCCTCGAACACTCCGCCGCACGCCGCAGGGTTTGCGCCTCCTCCAGCGTCAGGCCCATCTCCGCCAGCTTCTCCATGTCCGGTTCCCTCACGGGCTGCATATTTTTGAGCCTTTCGACGTCCTCAATGCTGTTGATCGGCACCTCGCGCGGGAAGTTCGGATCCGGCAAGCAGGGGACGATACCGTGCGCGTCGGGCGCCTCCGCTCCTTCCGGCAGCCATGCGAAGCGAAACGCATGGCGGAAGCCCTCATCTCCGGTCTCAAAATGCAGGAGCAGGGCGGCGTTGCCCCAGTTGAGCTGCAGCGTCTCGTCGCCGCTCTCGCCCGCGTTGGTGAGGTAGTAGCCCGGCGTGTCCGTGGGGCTGGGCTGCCGGTGGGCCATGCTGCCGCGATAGGCGGCGTAGGCCGTGGCGCCCAGCAGCAGGCTCAGCGCCGCCGCCAGCAGCACCGTGCGCAGCAGGGGCCGCGCGCGGCGGGCCTTTGCAGGCGGATACATGGTGCTCATCATCTCGTCCACATATGCATCTCTCGCGCCGTTGAGCGCCTCCATCAGGTGCTCTGCGTTCATCAATATCCCTCCTCCCGGAGCTGCTTTTGCAGCTTCAGTCTGCTGCGGCGCAGCATGGTTTTGACCTTCCCCTGGGTGAAACCGTGGCGGGCGGCAATTTCCGCGATCGGCGCGCAGAGCCAGTAGCGGGCCAGAAAAACGGAGCGCTCCTCCGGTTTCATGGCGTCCAGCAGACGATTGAGGCTGCGCCCCAGCTCCCGGAGCTCGGTTTCCCGCTCCGTGTCCTCTCCGCCGGGCAGGCACTCTGCCAGCTCCTCCAGCGCAAGGGCGGTCTCACCGCCGCCGTTCTTTTCCCGGCCCTGCTTCCGCCGTCGGCTGAGACTCAGCCAGCGGGTGAGCTTTCCCAGGTAAGGGCCGAGCCTTTCGGGCCGGTGCTCCGGCATGCTGTTCCAGGCGCCCAGCCAGGTGTCGTTGAGGCACTCCTCAGCGTCCTCGGCGTTATTGAGGATGCTCCGGGCAATGCTGCGGCAGTAGGCGCCGTATTTCCGGGCGCTCTCGTCAATGGCCGCCGGGTCGCGCTGCCAGTAGAGCGCGACGATTTGTGCGTCATGCATCGCTGCACCCACCTCCTTTCACCCTGAATAACGCCGCTTTTGCGGAAAAAGTTTCAGAAAAACAGGAAATATAGATTTAGCCGCCGGGGCGGAAGGCCGGACACCCGGGAACATTTTCCGCTGCGCTTCGTCCTGTCTGGTGCTGAAGAAGTCTTACGGCTTGACAAAGCCGGGCCGTGAGACTACAATCACAGTGCGCCGCACCCGGCCTGACCGGGGCGACAGCAGAAAGGAATTGAATATGGAATCGAAACGCATCTCAACCCGCACGCTGACGGGGCTGGCGCTGTTTACCGCCATCGTCGTCGTCCTCCAGTTTCTGGGGGCCTTTGTCCGCTTCGGCCCCTTCTCCATCTCTCTGGTGCTGATCCCCATCGTCGTGGGCGCCGCGCTGTACGGCCATTTTGCCGGCGCGTGGCTCGGCTTCGTGTTCGGCATGGTGGTGCTCCTCTCCGGTGACGCCGCGGCCTTCCTCGCGGTCAACCCCCTGGGCACGGTGCTGACCGTGCTCCTCAAGGGCGCGCTCGCCGGCCTCTGCGCAGGGCTTGTGTACCGGGCGCTGGAGAAGCTCAACGGCTGGCTCGCCGTGATCCTCGCCGCCGTGGCCGCCCCCGTGGTGAACACCGGCATCTTCCTTGTGGGCTGTGTGCTCTTTTTTATGCCCACCATCACCGAGTGGGCTACCGCGATGGGCTTTCCCAGCGTGGGCAACTACATGATCTTCGGCCTGGTGGGCGCAAACTTCCTGTTTGAGCTGCTGGTCAACATCGTCCTCAGTCCGGTCGTTGTCCGGCTCATCAAGATCGGCCGGAAGGACAATCACTGAGAAAAAACAAGGAGGCGGCCCCATGATCCTCGCCATCGACGTGGGCAATACCAACATCGTCCTCGGCTGTATCGAGGACGGCAAGATCCTCAACATCGTACGCGTGCATACGGACGCGAACCAGACAGACGCGGAGTACGCCGTCAAGCTCAAACAGCTCTTTGACCTCTACGGCGTGGATGCGGCGGGCTTCGAGGGCGCGATCTACTCCTCTGTGGTGCCGCCGGTGAACCGGGCGATGCTCGGCGCTGTCAAGGCGGTCACCGGGCTTGACTGCATGGTGGTCGGCCCCGGCGTCAAGACGGGGCTGAATCTGCGGGTGGACGACCCCGGCACCGTGGCGGGCGACCTGGTGGTGGGCGGCGTTGCGGCCATGCACTGCGTGGGCGCGCCGGTCATCGTCATGGATCTGGGCACCGCCACCACCATCACGGTCATCGATCAGGACGGCGGCTTCCGCGGCGGCGCGATCCTGCCGGGCGTGAAGCTGGGTATGGCGGCCCTGGCCTCCGGCACGAGCCTGCTGCCGGATATTTCCATCACAGCCCCCAAAAAGGTCATCGGCACCAACACGGTGGACTGTATGCGCTCTGCCGCGGTCTACGGAACCGCCGCCGCCATTGACGGCATGATCGACCGCATGGAGGAGGAGCTGGGCTATCCCTGCGCCCATATCGCCACCGGCGGGCTGGCCCAGGGCATCATCGCCTGCTGTCGGCATGAGATCGTCTGCGACGACGATCTGCTGCTCAAGGGCCTCTGGGTCCTGTGGGAGAAAAACAGAAAAGAATAAACGGGCATCAAAAAAAGGAGACGGCAGCAGCCGTCTCCTTTTGCATTTGCGCTTTTTCAGCCGTTCCAAGCGGTGATCTGCTCGCGCAGCCACTGGGCAAATTCGTCGATGCCTTCGCCGGTGCGGGCGCAGATGGGGATGATCTTCATGTTGGGGTTTAAGCGCAGAACGTACTTCTTGCATGCCTCCATGTCAAAGTCAAAATAGGGCAGCACGTCGATCTTGTTGATGAGCAGCACGTCGCAGATGGAGAACATCAGGGGGTACTTGAGGGGCTTGTCATGCCCTTCGGGGACGGAGAGGATCATGGCGTTTTTCACAGCGCCGGTGTCGAACTCCGCGGGGCAGACCAGATTGCCGATGTTTTCCAGGATGGCAAAGTCGATGTCCTCGGTGCCGAGACCCAGGAGGCCCTGCCTGGTCATGCCCGCGTCCAGGTGGCACATGCCGCCGGTGTGGAGCTGGATGACCTTGGCGCCGGTCTTCTCGATGGTGGCGGCGTCCACGTCGGAGTCGATGTCGGCCTCCATGACGCCGATGCGAAACTCATCCTTCAGCGCGGCGATGGTCGCCTTCAGGGTGGTGGTCTTGCCGGAGCCGGGGGAGCTCATCAGATTGAGCAGGAAGGTGCGGTCCTTCTTGAGCTGCTCGCGCAGCTTGTCGGCTTCCCGGTCGTTGTTTTCAAAAACGCTCTGTTTGATTTCCAGTACGCGATAGCCTTCCATAAAGACACCTCGTTAGTTGTAATTTGTGAACTCAGATATATTAACACATTCAGATTATTTTAGCAAGTCCAGTGCGGCGCGGCAGTCCGCCTCGAAGGCAGCGCGGTTTTTTACAAAATCGCTGCTGCCGTCCGGCAGCCATAGTGCGCGGGAGGACAGGGAAAGCAGCAGTTCCTCCAGCTCGCCCTCCGGCTGCCCGCCGGGCAGGGCCGGGATCAGCCCTGCGTCCAGCGAAAGCCTGCATGCCCGCTCTCCGGAGAAGAGCCAGGCGAGAAAGGCCCCGGTGCCGCGCTGCTGCCGCCCCTCATGGGCCATCACCGCGAGACAGCGCAGATCGGCCAGCAGCGGATCACCCTCCCCGCGCAGCGGCGTCAGGGTGAAGTCCTCCAGGCTCGTTTCGGTCAGTGTGTCGGAGAAAGCGAGCGCGGCGGGGATGCCGCCCCGCAGAAGGGAAGCTGCGGCCTCGGGCCCGGTATAGAGCCCGCCGGAAAAGGCGGCCTCGGCGAGGGTGTTCCAGGCGCTTTGAAAGGCGGCGCTGAAGCAGTCTTTGCTGCGATTGGCGTGGAATTCTCCGCTGCCCAGCAGATTCTGACACAGCAGATCGGCGTAGCTGTCCGCGGCGAGGAAAGGCGCCCTCGTTTCGCTGCCGTACGCCGCGGCGCGGACGCAGAGCGACTCCAAATCCGCAGAGAGCGCCTCGCGGCTCACCAGCAGCTGCACACGGCTTCCGATGGGGAAGATGCTTTTCCCGATGCCCTCCGAGCGCCCGGCCAGGGTGTCAGGGAAGGAAAGCGCCGTTCCGACGCCGCTCAGAAGCCCCTCCTCATAGAGCGGAAGGGCCAGCGTGTGGGAGCAGAGCAGCAGATCGGGCCGGGCGGTATTCAAGGCGTTTTTGAGGGCCGCCTCATCGTCGAAGGCCCGCAGCGTGACGGCAAGAGCGCCGTCTTTTCTGCTCCGGTTGTAATCCTCTGCCGCCTTTTGCAGTGTCGGCAGCAGCGGATCGTCGGCGGCGCACCAGATCACCGCGGAATACGGCTCCTCCGCCTGCTTCCCGCAGGCGCAAAGTGACAACAGAGAGAAAACGCAGAGCAGAAGACACAAGGCCCTTTTCATAGCGGCGCCTTCTTGATCTGCGCCCAGCGTCGGGGATAGCGGGCCGGGGTGTCAGAAACCTTGCGGATGCGGATGACCGTGCGCTGCAGATCGGTGCCGGGGATCCGGTATTCCTCCACATGCTCGATCTGCCCGCCCAGGAGCTTGACGGCCTTCTTGGCCTCGCTGAGCTCTTCGGCGGCGCCGGGTCCCTTCATGGCGAGAAAGACCCCGCCGGTCTTCGCAAAGGGGAGGCACAGCTCGCACAGCACGTTCAGCCGGGCTACCGCCCGGGATACGACGATGTCAAAGCCCTGGCGGAAGCCCTCCGGGGCCTCCTCCGCCCGGGCGTGGACGCAGCGCAGGTCCTCAAAGCCCAGCGCATCGCCGGTCTCCCGCAGAAACCTCACCCGCTTGTCCAGGCTGTCCAGCAGCGTCAGTTCCGTCTCCGGCCGGGCGATCTTGAGCACGAGCCCCGGAAAGCCCGCGCCGCTGCCCACGTCGATGACACGCTTCGCGGAAAAGTCCGTGAAGTTCAGCAGGGCCGCGCAGTCCAGAAAATGGAGCCGGGCGGAATCGGCCTCGCCCTCGATGGCGGTCAGATTCATGACCCGGTTTTTTTCGCTCAGGATCTCGTAATAGCGGCGAAAGCGCGCCAGCGCCTCGCCGTCCAGAGGCAGACCGAGAGCCGCGAAGCCCTCTGTCAGTATGTTTTCCAGTTCGTTTGCCATGGCGCAATCCTCTTGCAGTGTTGTTTCCCCGCGTCAGCGATAAAAGTCCAGATGGCCGATGCTGCAGACGAGGCGCAGAGAGCGCTGAAACCAGCTCGGATCGCCCCGCTCGGGGTTGACAAAATACAGGCTGTCGCCCGCCGTGTTGAAGCCCTCCAGACAGAGGCGGGCCGCGATCCTTGCCGTCTCGTCCGGCTCGGCGGCAACCTCACCGGAGCCCACGGGCTCAAATTGGATCGTATGCTCCCGGTCCAGTACCACACCCGTGATTGTGCCGGGAAAGCCGCTCTCCGCGACCCGGTTGAGCACCACGTTGCCCACGCCGATCTGGCAGGCCAGGGATTCATGGTGCGCCTCGGCATAGATGATATGCTCCAGCCAGTACAGATCGTCGGCGTGGAAGGCGTTTTCATAGAAATCCTCCCCGCCCTGCAGCAGCCGGTATCCGGTGCTGCTCACTTCGGCACGCAGAGGCTCGCCGGAGAGCGTCACAGACAGACCGAAGATATGCTCAATGACGTCCGCGGGCAGATACAGCCGCCCGTCCGCCTCGATCCAGCCCTCCGGGGCGTAGAGGTAGCGCCCGCCTGCAAGAAACCAGGAGAGACTTCGGCTGCCTTTCACCGTGAGGCCGGGGAGCGTCAGGGTGAAGCTCTGCGCATCTGCTGTCTCCGTGTGCTCCAGCCCGTAATAGGCGCAGACCGTCTCCGGCGCGAGATAGGCGATGCTGTTTCGCACATAGCCCCGATCCGTCAGCAGCCCGTCCAGATAGACCCGCAGCGGCTCATAGAGGTGCTCCGGCGCGGTGGGCAGCGGCGACGGGGCGGGCGGCTCCGTCGGCGGGGTGCTGCGCTCCGGCGCAGCCGCGCAGCCGGAGAGCAGCAGCGCACAGAGAAGCAAAAGCGCTGCCAGCCGTCTCATTGCTCGGCCTTGCAGGCCTTGAGCGCCTGCGCCAGCTGATCGGGGCAGGAGGTGGGCTTGAAGCCGCAGCGGATGCCCTCCAGCCGGGAGATGGCCTCGTCCACGTCCATCCCGGCCACCAGGCGGGAGATGCCCTGGAGATTGCCGTCGCAGCCGCCGATCACCTTGACGGATTCGATGGTGCTGCCGTTGAGCTCAATGTCCATGCGCTGGGAGCAGACGCCACGGGGGCGGTAAGAATAGGTCATAAGAATCACTCCTTTTTGGTCAATATATCACGAAAAGGCGCCCTTGGCAAGGCGGGAGGCATGATGTGTCCGGGCGGCGCATAGGATGGCTCCCGGGGGTGAGAGAATGCGGCTTTCCGGAAGGCTCGCGGCGCTGGGGCTTGCGCTGATGAGCCTGTATCTGTTTGCCCATGCGCCGGCGGGCGCTCCGCTCCGGATGCGCGCCGCGGCCGCCATCGAGGAAGGGCGGATGCGAAACGTGAGCATAGAGGCGGGGCTGCCCGATCCCGCGGAGGAGAGCCCGATCCCGCTTCCGGACAGGCCAGAAGAGACGGACGGACCCGCCGCATCCGAGCCCGCATGGGCTGCCGGGAGCGAAGAAGCATCTCTTGTGAGCGTAATGGAGTCGGTGAGCCCGGACGAGATCCGGGAGACCACCATCCGCGGCGGCCTTGCCATCAAAAACGAGACAGCCTACAGTGTGGACGCGCAGGAGCTGCTGCGCCGCGGGCCTTCGCTGCGCCTGCCTGCCGAGGGACCGCAGATCCTGATCCTGCACACCCACGGCAGCGAGGCCTATACCCCGGCGGGGCTGGACCGCTATGAGGCCAACGACAACCGCCGCACCGCCGACGAGCGCTGCAGTGTCATCCGCGTGGGGGACGAGCTGGCCGCCATCTTCGAACAGGCGGGCCTGCGTGTCCTGCACGACCGGGAGATCTACGATTATCCCAGCTACACCGGCTCCTACACCCGCTCCGGCGAGGCGGTGGAGCGCTATCTGGCCGAGTATCCGAATATCGCCGTGGTACTGGACCTGCACCGGGACGCTCTGGGCGCCGACGGCGTGGTGTACAAGACCATGGCCGAGGAGGAGGGCACTGTGGCGAGCCAGATCATGCTGCTCTCCGGTTCGGACGAGAGCGGCCTGAGCCACCCGGACTGGCGGGAAAACCTCAGCCTCGCACTCTATTTGCAGGAGCGGGTGAGCATGCGCCATCCCACGCTGATGCGCCCTGTGTCCCTAGTTCCGCAGCGCTACAACCAGCATTTGACCCACGGCTCTCTGATCATAGAAGTGGGCAGCAGCGGCAACACGCTGCAGGAGGCGCTTGCCGCCATCCGGCTCTTCGGCGAGGCCGCCGCGCCCGCGCTGGCAGAGCTCGCCGAGGGGACCCGGGAAGACAGCTCGAACCCGTGAATTTTTTGCAAATCCCCTTTACAAAAACAGTCGCGCATGCTAAATTGAGGGCAAGCGAGACAACGCTAAAGATAACAAAACAGGAGGATTTTATTTATGAAGAAATGGGTATGTCCCGTCTGTGGCTACGTCCATGAGGGCGATACGCCCCCCGAGAAGTGCCCCGTGTGCAAGGTCCCCGGTTCCAAGTTCACCCTTCAGGCTGAGGAGCTGAGCTGGGCTTCCGAGCATGTGGTCGGCGTCGGCAAGGTCTTTCCCGATGAGGTCCCCGAGGAAGTCCGTGAGGAGATCATCGCGGGCCTGCGCTCCAACTTCGAGGGTGAGTGCTCCGAGGTCGGCATGTATCTGGCCATGGCCAGAGTCGCTCACCGCGAGGGCTATCCCGAGATCGGTCTGTACTGGGAGAAGGCCGGCCTGGAAGAGGCCGAGCATGCCGCCAAGTTTGCCGAGCTTCTGGGCGAGGTGCTGACCGACTCCACCAAGAAGAACCTGCAGATGCGCGTCGACGCCGAGAACGGCGCCACCGCCGGC
>CAMKAP010000001.1 GCA_946410505.1 uncultured Clostridia bacterium | reverse complement strand
GTAATGCCTAAAGCGTGACGCGTGAGCTACAATTCCTGTCCGTCCTTTTTGCGATCTTGCTCGATCTCCGGTTCTTGCAATCGGAGCATTTTTTCGATGTTGGCCTTGACGGTCTGCAGCTCTTTTTCGCGTTTTTGACTCTCACGGTATTCGGTATATCCGGCATTTTTCGCGGAAGTCAGATCTTCGATTACGTCCTGGATTCGCTTGGCAGTAGGAATTCCTGCGCTTTTCAGGCTTCGTCAGGCGAAAAACCTGCTCGCCAGTCTGCACACGTCGATTTAATCAGCGCTTCTCAAGAGCACCAGTCCCAATAGATGAATGGATATAAACAAACGCGGAGGGTCGTCCTCCGCGTCTTCTTTATTGTTTAAGCGGAAAACACATCCCGGTTTTTCCAGAAATACTCCGCGCCGGAGCAGACGGTTGTGAGAAGGATCAACAGCCCGCAGACCGTATCCAAAGTCTGGTTCTCCGAAAAGGCCAGCATGGCGATAATGCCCACCATTGTGACAGTTGTTTTGATCTTGCCGGACCAGACGGCGGCAATGACGCGCCCTCGCTCAACAGCGATCAGGCGCAGGCCGGAAACGGCGAATTCACGAAACAACACGATCGCGACCAGCCATCCTGGCATTTGCCCTACCTCGATGAACCAGCACATAGCGGAGAGCACCAGGATCTTGTCAGCAAGCGGATCCATAAACTTGCCAAAATCCGTCACCTGGTTGTAGTGTCTGGCGATATATCCGTCCACTGTGTCGCTGATGCAGGCCACGATATAGACCGCCAGAGCGGCCCATTTTGCTCCGGTGTAAAGAAGAATCAGAAATACAGGAATCAGGATCACACGGAAAAGGGTAATTTTATTTGCAGTTGTCATGCGGCTTTCCTCCTTGCCCGCCTGGGCTTTTTCTTTTTCGGTGTGGCTGCTTTCGCCCCTAACGTCTCAGTCATTCGGATCCCATAGCGGAGAAGCGGCTCCGTGGCAATGGCGAAGACCACAAAGAGCATCACGCAGCGTACATTCATGTGTTCGATCCCAAACAGATCACCCAGGAATACGCTGCTCCCCAACAGTCCGACCGCAGATGCACCCCAGATCAGCCAACGCCTCCAATCCAGCGGCGCGGAGATTCGATAGAGGATCATGAACCCCACAATGGCCAGCAGCATGGTGCAGGCCGTCGCAATCTCGTCCGCGTTCACGTCGAAGACCCGCCCGAAAACGACCAGCGCGCCCACAACGACAAAATCTGTAATGCCCGCGGGAAATGCCTTTAGCAGCACATTTCGGAGGAACTTGCCCTCGATCCTTCGGTTCTCCGGCTGGAGCGCCAGGAAAAAGGCCGGAAAGCCAATGGTAAAGTTGCTGATCAGGGAAACCTGTGCCGGCTCCAGTGGGTAGCTCAAATGGAAGCAAACCGAAAAGACCGCCATCAAAAGGGAGAAAATATTTTTGACCAGGAACAGACTGGCAGAGCGCTGAATGTTGTTGACCACGCGTCTTCCCTCAGCTACCACCGAGGGCATACAGGCAAAATCATTCTCTAACAGCACCAACTGCGAGACCTGTGAGGCGGCCTCACAGCCGGAGGCCATAGCCACCGAGCAGTCCGCATCTTTCAGGGCCAGAATATCATTGACGCCGTCGCCGGTCATACCGACTGTGTGACCGGCTTTTTTCATTGCCTGCACAAACAGGCGTTTCTGCTCCGGCGTGACACGGCCAAAGACCGTGTTGCTCTCCAGTGCGGCAATCAGGTCATCCTCGGAGAGCGCGGAAGCGTCCACAAAGTGTTCGGCACCCTCGATGCCAGCTTCGCGCGCGATCTGTGAGACTGTGACGGGGTTATCGCCGGAGATCACCTTGATCTGTACGCCCTGTTCAGCAAAGTACCGGAAGGTCTCTCTCGCGTCCTTTCGGATCGGATTTGACAGCAGGAGCAGGGCGAGCGCGGTGACGGTTCCGCTGATCGGTTCCCCGGTGGGCCTATCTTCACAGCAGGCGAAGAGCAACACGCGGTTCCCATCCGCACTGTAATTCTCCACCAGATTCTTAACCTGATCGTATTCATCGCGCAGGATGAGCTCCGGGGCACCGAGCACATAGTGCCGCTCGCCAAAGGAGACAGCGGAATACTTCCACGCCGGAGAAAACGGCAAAATAGACGTCGCTGTTTCTTTTGAGGGTGTGACAAAACTCTGCTTGATGGCCTGCATCGTCAGGTTATCCGCATTTTGGGCAGCGGCAAAATCGCTGATCAGGCTTTTTAAGTTCGGCATGGTTCGCGGATCGTGTCCAGGCAACGGGATCATGGCGCTGACCTGCATATCCGGCTCTGTAATGGTTCCGGTCTTATCGACGCAGAGCACATCCACACGGGCGAGCGTTTCGATGCACTTCATGTTGTGGACCAGCACCTTTTGCCGGGAAAGACGGATCACGCTCACCGCCAGTGCCACGCTTGTCAAAAGATACAGGCCCTCCGGGATCATCCCTACAATGGCCGCCACCATGGAAACGATACTGTCACAAAAACCGGCGCCAGCCTGGACATATTGCTGCCAGAACAGAAGGCCGCCGATCGGAATGATGGCGACGCCGATCATAGCGACCAGCTTATCCAATACCCGCAGCATTTCCGACTGTTCCTTTTTGTCCATGGCTGTGGCCTGGGCGCTCAGACGGGCGGCATAGGAATCCGCTCCGACATGCTCCAGCCTCGCACGGCAAGTTCCGGATACCAAATAACTGCCGGAGCGCAACTCATCGCCCGCTGCTTTGCTGACCTCGTCTTCCTCACCGGTCAACAGGGCTTCATTGGTACTACAGTTGCCGGTAAGAAGGATCGCATCGGCACAGATCTGATCGCCAGCGTGAAACTCCACCACATCGTCCTGTACCAGTTCCTCAGCCGGAACTTCCCGCACTTTCCCTTCCCGAACGACCATTGCCCTCGGAGCATTCAGCAGCGTCAGCTTATCAAGCTCCTTTTTGGCGCGCAGCTCCTGAACGATCCCGATCAGCGTGTTGACGATCACCACGGGGAGAAATGTCAGACTGCGCAGGGATCCTGCGGCAACGACCAACGCGGCCAAAATCAGAAATACCAAATTGAAGTATGTGAACAGGTTCTCTTTGACGATCGTGGAGACGCTTCTTGCGCTGGACCGTACGGCGGTGTTGATGAGGCCTGCGTCCTTCTGCGCCTCCACCTGCGCCTGAGTCAGACCGAACTCGGCGCTTGGAGATAGATGGGGACGCTCCGGCGCGACCAATTCCTCAGCCTTCGTTTTCTTTTTCATTGCTTTAACCGATCCGATCGATCAGAGTGAAATGACTAAGCTCATTCATGGCTTTTTCGTATGCGACCAGCAGCCCTGCCATGGCAACAGAAGCGGTAATGAGTCCTATCCTTTTCCCTGCGGAAGACGGAAACAGGATGCTGTATTGTTCCATTCGGCTTATCCCCCTTACGAGATGTTATTGCTATCCTATTGTAACGTCAAGGGATGACTCCATGAACAAGCAAAGCTCTCCTGCCGTTCGTTTTTCATGCAAAGCCACAGATTTGATCGCTTTTTTCGGCTTAATCCCGTCTTTGATGAATTTATGCACACAAAAGCGCGGTTGCCCAATTTCAGAACAAAAAAAGGAGTTGCCCATGTCGGATCTTCTCGCGCCGCGTTATGCTGATGGCACAAAGAAATAAAGGAGCGAATGCAATGAACATTTCCGACAAAATCAAGCATGACGCCGCTATGGCTGCATGGGATTACATTGGGAAGAACCCCGAAGCCAACATCCCTAAGGTGCTGGACAAGGTGGAGAAGTTGGATTCCAACGGCACCCTTTCCGTACATATCAACAGCATCCGCAAGAGCTTTGCCGACCCGGAAAACGGTATGCGGAAGTTGGCGCTGAGTTTGTTTGAGGATATTGATCCCGCTCAGCTTCGTGTATTGTACGAGGGCCTGGCCGTCAACTCCATGCTGACCTCTGCCGCCACGCGCGCCAAGGTGCGGGAGGAGAACAACTGCAACGTGCCTTGGGCAATTCTGATGGATCTGACCTCAGCCTGCAACCTGAAATGCACCGGCTGCTGGGCGGCGGAGTATGGTCACTCCCTCAATCTCACGCTGGAGGAACTGGATGACATCATTGAGCAGGCCGAGGCGCTTGGCACTTATGTTTTTCTCTACTCTGGCGGCGAGCCCCTGGTCCGCAAGAAGGACATCATCACCCTCTGTGAGCGCCATCCCGAAGCATTCTTCACCAGCTTTACCAATGGAACGCTGATCGATGAGGATTTCTGCAAAGAAATCGCCCGCGTTAAAAACTTCGTCCCCGCGATCAGCGTCGAGGGCTTCGAGGAGGACACGGACTTCCGTCGCGGCAAGGGAACCTTCGCGGCGACCCAGCGCGCCATGGAGCTGCTGCGCAAATACAAGCTCCTGTTCGGCATCTCCTGCTGTTATACGCGCAAGAATGCGGAGTTCATCGGCAGCGAGGAATACATCGACGCCATGATCAACTGGGGCGCGAAATTCTGCTGGCTTTTCACCTATATGCCCATCGGGAAGGACGCGGTGCCTGAGCTGATGGCCACCGCCGAGCAGCGCAAGTATATGTACTACCAGATCCGGAACTTCCGCAAAACCAAGCCTCTGTTCACCATGGATTTCTGGAATGACGGCGAATACGTCGGCGGATGCATTGCCGGCGGCAAGTGCTATATCCACATCAACGCGGGCGGCGATATTGAGCCCTGCGCTTTCATGCACTATTCCGACGCCAACATTCGCACGAATACGCTGCTGCAGTCCTATAAGAATCCTCTCTTCCAGCAGTATCGCGTCAATCAGCCGTTCAACAAGAATCTGCTGCGCCCCTGCCCTGTGCTGGACAATCCTGGCCGTCTGACCGTTATGGTCGAGAAATCCGGAGCCAAGTCTACAGACATCATGGCGCCGGAGGCCGCCAGCGAGTACTGCGGAAAATGCGTTGACGCCGCCAAGGCCTGGGCGCCTGTGGCCGCGGAACTGTGGCACGCGAGCGGGAAAGACGCACCAGCCGAGGACAAGAGCTGATGACCCTTGTTCCGGAATGGAGGGAACATGAAGACGTCTGCAAATAACCTTTATAAGTTTGGCGGTATTGTGGCCGGAAGCGCCGCCATGGCATCGCTCTCGGCATATGTCACGACGAAATATCTCCTGAAGATGGCGCTGGATCGGGAGGAACCGAGGCTGATGAAACTGGCTGAGAAGAAGGTCTCCGGTTCCATGGGCAATACGGAGTTTGCCCGCGCCTTGGCAACATCAGGGAAGCGGCTTGCCGCCAAGCCAAATGAAACCGTAGAGATCATTGCCCACGACGGCGAGACGCTGGTCGGGCACTGGATCCCCTGCGAGAATCCCGAACGTATCATCATTGCCGTCCATGGCTGGCGCGCCTCCTGGACCCAGACCTTCGGCCTTGTCTCCGAGGCATGGGAACAAAATCACTGTAATGTTCTGTATGTGGAACAGCGTGGAACCAACAACAGCGGTGGGGATACGATCAGCTTCGGGCTGATTGAACGCTTTGACTGCCTTGACTGGATCCGATGGGTCAATGCTCGCTTCGGAACAGATCTGCCGATATACCTGTGCGGCGTATCTATGGGAGCTGCAACCGTACTCATGGCAGCCGGACTTGACCTTCCGTCCAATGTCCATGGGATCATTGCCGACTGCGGCTTCACATCTCCCCATGCGATTTGGAAGCATGTGGCCAACAACAATCTCCATATCGCGTTTGGTTTGCGCGGCGCAATCGCGGATGAGCTGCTCAAGCAGAAGATCCAGATGGGCTCGGATGAGTATTCAACAGTCGAAGCGCTGCAAAGCAGTACGATCCCCGTCATGTTGATCCACGGCACGGACGATCATTTTGTTCCTGTGGAGATGACCTATGAAAACTACAAGGCCTGCGCCGGACCCAAGCGGCTGCTGATTGTTCCCGGTGCTGATCACGGCATGAGCTACTTTGTGGAAAGGGAGAAGTACGAAGAAGAAATCAAACGGTTCTGGAGAGACTTCGACTGACCCTTGCCGTATTTCAGGAGGAAAAATGGAAAAGTTCGGTAAAATAGTTGTTAAATTGAGAACGCCTATTTTGATTCTGGCGCTCCTGCTGATGATTCCCGCTTTTTTGGGAATGCAGGCCACGAGAATCAATTATGATATGCTCACCTACCTGCCGGCTGATATTGATACGGTAGAGGGGCAGAACATTCTGATGGATGAATTCGGGAAGGGCGCTTTCAGTTTTGTTATCGTAGAGGGGATGAACGACAAGGATATATCATCCCTGCGTCAGCAAATTGAAGAGATCCCCCATGTGGACAGTGCCATATGGTATGACAGCTTCGTGGATTTGAGCATTCCCAAAGCGATCCTGCCGCAAAAGCTGCAGAATGTTTTCGTTCAGGGCGACAGCACGATTATCGCGGTATTCTTTGACACCTCGTCCTCCGCCGACGAGACGATTGAGGCAATTGAGCAGATCAGATCCACTGCAGGAAAGCAGTGCTTTGTTTCCGGCATCTCTGCTTTGGTGACGGATCTCAAAGCGCTGGCGGAACGGGAAGAGCCTGTTTATGTGGGTATTGCCGTCTTGTGCGCGCTGATAGCAATGGAACTGTTGACGGATTCGTGGCTGGTTCCGCCGGTGTTTCTGGCTGGCATTGGCATTACGATTCTATACAATATGGGGACAAATATCTTCCTCGGTGAGATATCGTACATAACAAAGGCGCTCGCCGCTGTGCTGCAGCTTGCCGTAACGATGGACTATTCCATCTTTCTCTGGCATGCCTATTGCGCACAGAAGCAAAACTGCGAGGCCAAGACTGACGCCATGGCTCTTGCCATCAGGGACACTGTGCTGTCCGTTGCGGGCAGTTCGTTGACTACGATCGCAGGTTTCCTTGCCCTGTGTTTCATGAGCTATACCATGGGTATGGACTTGGGAATTGTGATGGCAAAGGGCTGTCTGCTCGGTGTGATCGGAAGCGTAACGATTCTTCCGGCGCTGATTCTTTTGTTCGATAAGCCCCTGACGAAAACCATGCACCGTTCGCTGATCCCGGACATGCGTGTCGTTGCTGCATGGGTAACGGGTCACTACTGGGTGTTCCTCATCCTGTTTATCATTATTCTTGTGCCGGCGGCCATTGGATATAGCAACACCCCGGTATATTACGACTTTACGCAGATCCTGTCTGGAGATGATCTGGAAAGCATCTCCGATGATGATATGCAGTTTCTAATTGCCAATCGCAAGCTGGAAGAAAAATTTGATGTCGCAACGACTCACATGATCCTGTGCGATGCAGAACTGTCGGTTTCGGATGCTTCCGCTATGATCCGCCGTATAGAGGCAGTTGACGGCGTCACCAACACGCTTGGCTTGAATTCTCTGTTAGGCAGCAGTATTCCGGAGGCAATACTTCCGGAGCGAATCACGAGTATCCTCAAAAGTGAGGACTATCAGTTGATCCTGATCAACTCCGCTTATAAGGTTTCCACCGACGACTGCAACCATCAGATAGACGAGATCAACGCAATTCTGAAAGAGTATGACCAGGACGGTATGCTGATCGGGGAAGCGCCCTGTACCAAGGATTTGATTGAGATCACCAATACCGACTTCACCGTGGTCTCGTGGGTGTCCATCGGTTTCGTGTTCCTCATTATCCTGCTGACGTTGCGCTCGATCTCCCTGCCGGTCATTCTGGTGGCCGTGATCGAGTTTGCGATCTTTATTAACCTGGGCATTCCCTATTACACCGGCTTTACCATGCCCTTTATCGCGCCCATCTGCATCAGCACCATCCAGCTGGGCTCCACCGTGGACTACGCCATTTTGATGACCACCCGGTATAAGGAACTGCGCCTGGATAACGACAAAAAGACCAGCATAACGCAGGCGCTGGCCTACGCCATGCCGTCTGTTCTGGTCAGCGCTCTGAGCTTCTTCGCCGCCACCTTCGGCGTGGGTGTGTATTCGGATATTGATTTGATTAGTTCCATGTGCAACCTTCTCTCCCGCGGCGCGCTGGTCAGCATGCTTTCTGTGCTGCTGATCCTTCCGGCTCTCCTGATGCTGCTGGACGGTGTCGTAATCCATACAAGTCTGGGAATGAAGAAAAAGCAAACGACATCTGCAATGCCTGGACAATCGTCCGCAGAGCAGGTTATCTGACAAGGAGGATAATGATGAATCGTACATTTAGCAAAAGTATAGCGATCTGCTTAAGCGCTGTAATGCTGCTCTCCTGCCTGTGTGGCTGCGGAGCCGCTCCGCAACCGGCCGCGGTTGTAAATTCATCGGAGGTCAGGCAGGTATCCGATGCGGCAGTCATGCTTCTTCAGAGCCATCACAGCGTGTCAGACAAAGAAGAAACCGTATATGTCATCTCCAGTCCTGACGGCACGCCTGAACAGACGATCGTCAGTGTCTGGCTCAAAAACCCCGACGGCGAAGAAATCATCACAGATTATGCAACGCTTTCCGATATTGAAAATGTCAAAGGCGATGAAACTTACTCCGTTGATTCCAATGGAAGACTGGTTTGGCAGGCAAACGGAAATGACATTTATTATCAGGGAAACAGCAATCAGCCGCTCCCGGTATCCACTTCCATTTCATATACGCTCGACGGGAAAAAGATGTCCGGCAATGATTTGGCGGGGAAAAGCGGGCATCTGGTTATAACGTTCTCCTACAAAAACAATATGGCCTCCGAACAAATCATCAACGGTGAGCTTGTCACGCTCTATCAGCCCTTTTTGGTCATCTCCGGGCTTGTACTGGATAACAACCAGGCGTCAGCCGTCAGCGTCACAAACGGAAAGATCATCAATACCGGGGATCAAACGGTAGTTGTCGGTATGGCAATGCCTGGACTGTCTGAAAGCCTTGGCATCAATGATCTGCACGACGCAGATGGGAAAGCTATCAGCCTCAACATTCCGGATACAGTTGTCATTGAGGCGGATGTTGTAGATTTCTCACTTCTGACTACGTTGACGATCATTGAAAACTCTCTTCTCGATGATTTGAATTTGGACCATGTAGAAACCCTTGACGATCTTCAAGATGCGATCGGGCAGCTTGGCGATGCTTCTTCCCGCCTGGTAAGCGGAACAAGCGAGCTTTACGATGGCATCAGCAAATTGAGCTCTGGCAGTGCGGCGCTTAATGAAGGTATCGGGGCCGTAGATGCAGGCGCAGGAGAATTAAAAGCCGGGGCATCTGAACTGGCGGATGGCACAAAGCAGGTCGCCGATGGCGCTGCATCTGTCAGCTCCGGCGCTGCGGATCTTGTGGACGGCGCCGGTCAGGTATCCGAAGGTGCTGCCGCACTGAGAGACGGCGCTTCCGCACTGTCAGGCGGAGCCAGACAGGTCGCTGACGGAGCCGCATCTGTCAGCTCCGGCGCGGAAGAGTTATCGGGCGGTGCCAGTCAAGTTTCTGAGGGCGCTGCAGCGCTGCAAGAGGGAGCCTCGTCCCTTTCAGGAGGAGCCCAACAGGTTGCTGCAGGCGCACGAGATTTGGATGCCGGCGCATCCAATTTGGCCACCGGTGCCGGCCAACTGTCAGAAGGTGCAGCCGCGCTTGACACCGGTGCTACAGCCTTGTCCGAGGGCGCCAGTCAGGTGTCCGATGGAGCAGCGGCGCTCAGTAGCGGAGCCTCCGCCCTTTCTGATGGAGCTACAGCTGTATCGGAAAACATGAGCTCTCTTTCGGCTGGGCTGGACACATTGAATGACGGAGCACAGAGTCTGCATGCAGGTCTGGGGCAAATGCAGTCACAGGTTGCTGGACTCCCCGACAGCGTCAGTGCTCTGTATAACGGAGCCGTTCAGATTCAAGCTGCGCTGGCAAGCGCGGTATCCGGCGCGCAATCGCTTGCCGCGGGTGCTTCCAGCCTTTCGTCCGGACTGGATGGCATCAGTGCCGCAGCCGGAAATATACAAACAGGAGCCGATGGTATCGCTGCAGGCGCAAATAACATTTCCGGCGCCGCTTCAGCAGCATCATCCATGCTCTCCTCAATCCCGAGAACGGAAGAAAACGCGGCTGCGCTTGATGCGATTGCCGGGTATCTGAGCGCCATTCAAGGAGGTGCAGGTGAAATCTCCTCGGCTGCGGGCAGCATCAGCGCAGGGGCTGGCGGCATTTCATCCGGTGCAGCCGAGCTGAAAGCCGGAGCAGACCAACTCTACGCCGGGGCGACGAGCCTTGAGAGCGGGCTCAATGATGCTGCATCCGGTGTTGGTTCGCTCGCAGGCGGCTTGGCTCAAATGTCCGAGAGCTCGCAGGCGCTTGTGGCCGGAGTAGGGCAGCTTTACGACGGCGCCGGTTCTCTCAGCAACGGCGCAGGAAATGCAGCGGCCGGTGCGAGGGAGTTGAGCGCAGGTACTCAACAGCTCGCAGAAGGCGCCGCCAGTACCGCATCCGGTGCAGCGGCTTTGGCAACTGGTGCTTCCAATGTGGCTGACGGTGCGTCAAGCCTCAGAGAGGGAACCTCTGAACTTGCTTCCGGAGCTTCCGATGTTGCAAACGGAGCATCTGCCCTCAGAGATGGAACCTCAGCATTGGCCAGCGGAGCTTCCGTTGTTGCTGACGGTGCATCCACCTTGAGCGAAGGCACAGCGGATTTGGCTGATGGGGCATCCCGTGTCGCCGATGGAGCCACCGCGCTTAGAGATGGGTCGGCAACCTTGGCCAATGGCGCTGCTGACGTGGCCAATGGCGCTTCCAGCTTGAGCAGTGGATCAGATACTTTGGCATCAGGAGCTGAAGCACTTGCCAACGGCGCATCTGCACTGAGCGAAGGTTCTGCAACCTTGGCTGACGGCGCTTCAAGCGCTGCCAATGGGGCTGCCCGCTTGGCAGACGGAGCCTCTTCCCTGAAAGACGGCACGGCCCAGTTGAAATCCGGAAGCTCTGAACTGGTAAATGGGATCGCCCAGCTTCTTGCCGGCGCACAGGAGCTAAAAGACGGTATGGCTCAATTCGATAGTGAGGGCATCCGTAAGCTTTCCGATGTGCTGGAGGATGACGGGCAGACTTTGATCGATCGGCTGAAAGCCCTGCAAAAGCTGAGCGAGGAGTATACAACTTTCTCCGGATCGGAAGGCATGCTGCCCGGCTCTGTACGCTTTATCGTCCGAACAGATGCAATTGACCCTTGACGAAAATGATAGGCGGGAAGTCCGCCTGATATAAGGTTCGGTGTTTTTCTCCGGCCAAAATAACCGAGAGGAGGCAAAAGACGTGAACAAGAAAAAACTCACAGCGCTGTGTGCTCTTTGCATCACCGCCACAGCGGCGCTGGCCTTTGCAAAGAAAAAGCTGGGCTAATAACAGTAAACCCTTGGCCGATCCCATCAAACGGATCGGCCATTTTTGAGAAAGAGAGAGGATAAAATTGAAGATTGCAGTCATTTGCGACGTGCTGGGCAAGGAGAACAACGGCACGACCATCGCCGCCATGAACCTGATCCGGTCCCTGCGCGCCAAGGGCCACAGCGTGCGCGTGGTCTGCGCCGATCCGGAGCATGCCGGGCAGCCGGATTACTATATCGTACCCAAAATGAACTTTGGGCCGATCAACGGTTACGTTGCCAAAAACGGCGTGGCTCCCGCGAAAGTGGACCGGGGCATCCTGGAAGCCGCCATTGCGGATGTGGAGCTCATTCATGTGATGATGCCCTTTGCTGTAGGCTGCGCCGCGGCGCAGTACGCCCACAGGCATCATATCCCACTGACCGCGGGCTTCCACTGCCAGGCGGAAAACGTCACGGGGCACATTTTTATGATGGATTTCCCGCTCGCCAACACCATCGCTTACAAAACTTTTTATCATAACCTGTATCGCTACTGCGACTGTATTCATTACCCGTCCCAGTTTATCTGCGATACCTTTGAAAACATCGTCGGCCCCACACCGCACCGCATCATCTCCAACGGGGTCAACAGCGCCTTTCGACCCATGCCGTTTGAAAAGCCGGAAAAGCTCCGGGAACGCTATGTCGTTCTGTTCACCGGACGCTACAGCCCGGAGAAATCCCACAAGGTGCTGATCGACGCGGTGGCTCTCTCCCGCCACAAGGACGAGATCCAGCTCGTTTTTGCCGGAACCGGGCCGCTGAAGCTCGCGCTGCTGCGGCAGGCAAGACGGTGCCGCATCCCAAAGCCGATCATGGAGTTTTATGACCGCGACACGCTGATCGATATCATCAACAGCGCTGACCTCTATGTTCATCCAGCCGAAATTGAGATCGAAGCCATCGCCTGCCTTGAGGCCATCGCATGCGGTCGGGTCCCTCTGATTGCGGACTCACCCCGCAGCGCCACGCGCTATTTTGCTTTGAGCGACGATAACCTGTTTCGCTATGACGACCCGACAGATCTGGCGCAGAAGATGGATTGGTGGCTGGAGCACCCGGAGGAGCGGGAGCGCTGCTCGGCATCCTATCTGGGTTACGCAAAGCAGTTTGACTTCCAGACCTGTATGGACGCCATGGAGAAGATGATGCTGGACACGGTGGAGAAAAAGCGCCATGAAGGATGATCGCGTGCGCTATTACTCCGATCCCGTCAACGATGATTTTGCCGGGACGAACATCAACACATGTCAGGTTGGCGCGGATTTCCCCTTTGTGCGGAGCTCTGCGGCGTGGAAAGTGATTGCCTTTATTGTCTACTACATTATCGCGATCCCCATCGTTTTTCTGGTCTCCAAGCTCTATCTGGGGCTTCGCTTTGAGAATCGGGAGGCGCTACGCTCTCTGCGCGGCAAAGGGTTTTATCTCTACGGTAACCACACGCAAGTGCTGGACGCCTTTGTACCGGCTATGGCTGCCTTTCCGAAAAAGGCCTATATCATCGCGGGACCGGACGTGGTTTCAATTCCGGGACTCAAGCACATCGTGATGATGCTCGGCGCACTCCCGATCCCCACGGAGCTGAGCGCCATGCGAGGCTTTCTTGCGGCGATCTCCCAGCGGTACAAGGAAAAGGGCTGTATCGCCATCTATCCCGAGGCGCACATCTGGCCGTTTTATACCGGCGTCCGGCCCTTTTCGGACACCTCCTTCCACTATCCGGTCAAGGAAAACGCGCCTGTGGTCGCCATGGTCACGACCTATCGCAGGCGCAAGGGCTTGTTTCGGTGGGTGAAAAAACCGGGGATGACCGTGGTCTTCTCCGAGCCGATGACCCCGGATCCGTCGCTTCCGCCCCGCAAGGCGCAGCAGGAGCTCCGAGATCGTGTCTATCGCTTTATGAAAGAGACGGCGGAAGGTCGAGATCAGGTGGAATACATCCGCTATTGCTATAAGCCTTCGGATCAAAGCATAGACAAGAGATCAACTGCGCAAAAAAGTCAGATCGATTAAGCAAATCATTGACCTTGCCATACCTTAGAGATAAGTTACGCAAAAACTTGAAATAAAATCTCCGGCCTTAAGAACTGCAATCTCCTTTTACCGGTACTCACATTTCTGTAAAATAGACATAAGATTTCACATTGACGGTGGTGATCTTATGGACAGAAAGATACCGGAGTTTGATTTTGACTTCACACCTATCGGACAGGCGATCAAAGAGGCCCGGATGGCACAAAAGCTCACGAGAGAACAGCTTGCAGAGGAGAGCAACTATTCTGATCGGCATATCACATCCATTGAAAACGAGGGTCAGTTTCCAAGCACAGAGCTGCTGTTCTGGCTTGCTCTAAAGTTCAACATTTCACTGGATCAATACTTGTTCCCTAAAAAAGCGATTCAAAAATCGACCTCGCGCAGACAAATCGAAGCACAGTTGGACAAACTGACAGATCAAGAATTATCCATTATCTCCGCTACAGCGGAGGCTATATGTAAGGCAAGAGAGCCAGAGGTGTGAGCCGCTGGCTCTCCCATTTTTAATACGCGGGCAGGCCGAAACCGTAAACAGGCGCGGAGCCGAGATAATAGTGGTTTTCGATACACCGGTCATCGGCGTTGCCCTCGACGGTGTAGATGACGCCGCCCTCTACACGCTCGACAATGCCCACATGATCGGCCAGGCCGTCGCTTTCCCAATCGAGAAAGATAATATCTCCCGCCATGGGCTCGTAGCTCCGATCCTGCCATTGGCCGCGCTCCCGGAACCAATCCACATAGGGGCGCACACCCTCCATGCGGGGCAGCACGCCGGTATCCAGGAAACCGCATTGATCTGCGCACCAAGACACAAATATTGCACACCAGGCCACACGATACGGATACCCATACCATTCACAGTAGATAAGGCCGCCTTCGTTTCCGATCTGCGACTGCGCCACTTCCACAATGGCCTGATTGCCCTCACCGAAGAAAATACGCCCAAGAGGATAGTACCGCAGCACATGGGACACATAGGCTTTATCGCCATAACCGGACCAGCCATACTGCGCTGCCATAATGTTTGAAAACTCGATGGCGTTCATTTCGGAGTAGCCTCCATAGTTTGCCAGCGCCCAGGAGATATAGCCGGGGCCATAGTTGTAACCCTGTAGAGCAAGCGAAACCCGGTCCAGATCAATCGGGCTTTCCGCTCCTGCCATGCGCAGTACATCGGCCAGGGTCTGTACCCCCACGTCAATGGAATACTCCGGGTCTGTGATGGCGTTGGGATAATGGGGATAGCGGGTATTATAGCCGCTCTCGGAGCATTGCATGGGGTCGCCGCCCTGTCCGCCGCTCTCCTGCATCATCACCGCCTTGATCAGCTCCACATATTCCGGGATTCCATGCTGTTGGGCGTAGATTGTGATGATCTGCGTGTAGGCCTCCACCTCGGCGCTTACCGGCGTATAGGAGGAAGTGCTGCTCCGCCTGCCGAAAAGGGCGACAGCCACGCCAAGCAGCACGACAACCAGGATCACAAATACGGCGATCCCGCCGCCTGCTGTCAAGGCCGAAATCATCGCCTTTGTCTCAGCGATTGCCGCCCGCGCTGCCTTGGCAGCCGTCTCCGCCGCGCGTTTGGTCGCCTGTATGGTTTCCCTGGCGGCCTTCTGGCTTGCCTGCACGGTCTTTTGCGCCGTCTGCGCTGGCGTTTTTGCCGCAGAGCGTGTCATCTGAGCATTTTGGCTGCTTACTGTTATCGCCGTCTGTGAACGGTGCTCAATAGTTTTGATGCTTCGAGCTCCGCCATCTGGAGATACCGATGCGTCCTTTGCAGAATACGGGGACAGCTTGATGCTCTTTTTCTCTCGCTCTCTCGTTCGGATCGAAGCCGGGCTATGCTCTCGCGTCTTAATGCGCGTCCCGGACGGTTCCGGTTGGAACATAAGCGCAGTATGCGGTTCGGGCGGCGATGGTCCGGAAGGAAGTTCATACGGTTCCTCAATCGGGAGACTGCCGCTGCGGGCAGCCTCCCTTGTGGTTTCCGTCGTTTTCTTTGCCGCGTCTCGCGCTTGTTCTCGCGGCTGCGCGGCCTTTCGTTCCTCCAGACTGTTCTTTGCGTCAGAGACCACCGCTTTACCCTTGCGCGCAGCCTTTTTGGCCAACTGGACGCCGCTGTAAACGGCAGTATCCGCGCTGTCTGTTATGCGATTCGCCGCGTATTCCTCGGGGCTGCTTTCCTTGGCGCGGGTGCTGTGCTCGGCCTTTTCCTTGGCTTTGACCAGGGTATCCTTCATACTCTGCGAGGCCACAGCGGACTTGTCTATGGCTTTGATCATACCCTTCACAGCGTCCCGCGTCCTGATATCAGGCATTGCCGCTCACCTCATCGATGGGCGTGATCAGCTTGGCGACCACGACCATGCGGCCATTGGTGCGGCTATATTCGCAGGTGGAGAGGGTTAGGAGATTGTCCCCATACTGTGCGCTCACGCCTGTCTCATACATCGCCAGTGCCTGACAGGTGGAGAGATAGGCGTTAAACTCTTCCGCGTTGGCAGCATCGACAAAATGATAATACTTGAAGCCGTCAGCGGAGTACACGGAGGTTTTGAATACACAGACGATCTCATATTTCCCATAGGCGCCCAGCGTGTCAAAGCAAAAGGTCTTGTGCTCCTTGTAGAAGTCCTCGCTCTCAAACTTGCAGAGGTCAGCGAACATGGAACCATCCTGCATGTGATGGCCGTAAATGATGCAGTTATCTGAAAGCCCCAGTCGGCAATTCTCCTGCATGTACGGAACACCGTATTCGCTGTATCCTTTATCGAAGCTGTGCTTCAGATAGAAGTCCGGGCTGTTCGGCGTCTGCATGACGGGATAGTTGATGTTTGTCCCCTCGATGGTGAGCCAGCCGATAAAATCTGCGTTTGCGTTGTAGACGTCCGCATACTTGTCGTAAGAGGTCAGTGTCGGTGCCGGCTCTGCCGAAGGCTGCGAATCCTCTTCATTGCCCTCATCCTCAGGCAGCGTCGTGGGAACGGGCTTGACCAAATCGGCCACAGCGTTGAAGGCCTCGGCGCTCTGCTTCGTGTCCCGGTACTGGCGCAGCGCCATAAACCCGGAGAAAACAAAAAGGGCGGTGAACAGCACCGCCCCAACGATCAGAAGGATCTTCCTTGTGTTGAATTTACGCATTTTCATTACCTCCACCAAATACGCCCTCACCGGGCTTTGTTGTCATGAGCTGATACAGCTCTGTGTCCTTGGGAAAACGGTTGATGAACGGGACCAGCGCCCGCCCATAGCGAATCAGGCCGCAGCCGGCGTCTGCGTTGGTGACATAGCTCATCTGCTCGTTGGATATGTTCAGAAGCGTGGCCAGCTTCTCCCGATCCGGTGCCGCCTGGTTGAGCATGACGATAAACTCGGAGTTGGAGATCATGGTTCTGGCCTGATCGGAATCCAGCAGATAGGTTACGTTCTGGGTGATGGCCGTGGGATAGGCGTTGCGCTTGCGGAACTGCCGCCAGGCGTTGGTAAAGAAATTGGCGCTCTGTTCCGTGTTGAACACCATGTGGAACTCATCAATAAACACATGGGTGCGCTTTCCCTTCTTCCAGTTGAGCGTTACGCGGTTCAGGATCGTGTCCGTGATGACCAGCAGGCCAGCGGGCTTCATCTGCTCGCTCAGATCCCGGATGTTGAACACGACCACGCGCTTGTCCAGATCCACATTGCTCTGATGCCCGAAGGCGTCGAGAGAACCGGTGGTAAACAGCTCCAGCGTCAGCGCCAGCTCCTGCGCCTTGAACTCTGGCTGCTCCAGCAGTTTCTCCCGCAGAGTGCAAAGCGTGGGCGCGATGCCGGTCTCGGCGGCCTCCCGGTATACCTGGGCCACGCAGCGGTCGATGATGGACTTGTGCTGCGGCCCGATCTCCTTCTCCGAGATCTGCTCCACCAGGGAAATGATGAACTGGGACTTTTCGACGATGGGGTTGATCTCACCGTAGCCTTCCACCATATACATGGCGTTGATCCTGTCCTTGCCGCCTGCGGCCACATGGAGCACCGTGCCAATATCCGGCCCCATCGCCTCCACCAAGGCGACAAACTCAGCTTCGGGATCGCAGATCAGAATATCATCGTCGGTGTTCAGCATGAGGAAAGTAATCAGTTCCTTGGCGCTGAAGGACTTGCCGGAGCCGGGGATACCCAGTAGAAAGGCTGATTGGTTCAGCAGATTGGCCTTGTTCACCATGATGAGATTGTGGCTGATGGCGTTTTCTCCAAAGTAGATGCCGCCCTTGTCCATGATCTCCTGCACCTTAAAGGGGATGAACACGGCCAAACTTTCGGTGGTCAGTGTGCGGAAAGCGTCGATGCGCCGGGTTCCGATGGGCAGAACGGTGTTGAGGCCGTCAAACTGCTGGAACTTCAGAACAGCCAGTTGGCACATGTGCTTTCGCGCCACCGACAGCACAGCGTCCGTGTCCTGGTCGAGCTGCTCTTTGCTGTCGGCGGTTAGCACCATGGTGATGACGCCCAGCATCATGCGCTGGTCACGGGTGGTCAGATCGTCCAGGAACTCTTTTGCCTCCTTGCGCTGCAGTTCCATGTCATAGGGGATCACGGCAGAGAAGTTGTTGTTGGCGTTCTGGCGGCGCTGCCAGTTGGTGATGTTGGTCTCAATGCCCAGCAAGCGGTTTTCCACCTCGCGCACAGCCTCGTCGGTCGGGATCGGCACAATGTCGATGGAAAGCATCATCTTCCTATTGAAGTCCGTCAGCTCCGTCACCAGGCTGTCCTTGATATACGAAGCGTAGTCCTTCAGATACAGCACCCGGCAATAGCGGTTGCCCAGCTTCAGATAATCTCCGCTTTTCTCGATGCTGTCCGGGCAGATATAATCCCGGAAGTCATGCCCCTTGTGCATCATGTCACGGGCATTAAAATAAAAGTCCGCCTCCTCCCCGGCACGGTAGAAGTCGTGGAGAATCCGCAGGCGCTCGGTGGCGTCGAGTTCTACGCACTTGGAGCCGAGAGCGGCGAAGTGGGCCGTCAGGTCGGCCCCGATCCGCGCGAAATAGGCGCGGGCCTCCTCCACATCCTTCTTGGCCACGGTGACGGTCACATACTTCTCCTGCGTGATGCAGTTGGCGCCGGTGCCTTTGTCCATGAGCATCTTGTTATACTCTTTGCGGTATCGGTCGCGGCGGTCCTTCCGCAGGGGCATGAGGATAGATTTCTCAAAGGTGGCCCGATTGAGAGGGCGGTTGTTAACTGTGATCTTGGTGGTGGAGCCCGCGTCCAGGCTGTTCAGCAGCTCTGAGTAGTTCAGGAAAAAGGATTCCTTGTCCGGGCGGCTGGCCACCAGATAATTGATGTCGGTGAAGCAGAAGCTCTTGGTGTACTTATTGCCCACCAAAAAAATACCGTCGTTCCAGATGCGCTTGATGGGGATCACATCCTGCACCCGGCGCGGAACGCGGTATTTTTCCTTGTCCTGCTTGAGCAGGTTACTGAGCGTTTTCAGCATTCCGCCTGTATGCCTCCTTTTCATGGAATGCGATGGTGTCCTTCAGCGCCTCATAGTACAGATCGCAGACCTGAACGCAGAGCTGCTTTGGCTCGATGAGCTCGGAGCGGACCCACGCGCGAATGAATTGCTCGGCGGTCATGCCGTGGTAGCTGACAAAGCCCAGCATGGCGAAGGGCGCAGCAGCCAGAATGACCATCCAGCTCACCGTCTCCATACCGAAGTGCGGACGCAGCAAAAAGTACAGCCCCACGGCCACGCCGACCGCCAACAAAGAAAAAACGAACTGTCGCATGGACAGTCCGAAGAACATGGATTCCGTATAATTGCGGATCTCCCGATTGATTTTTACTTCCACTATGTTTCCTCCTTACAGGCCCATCATCTCGCGCACGACCCGGTCGGCCATCTTCACCGCGCCTACAAGCACAAGCATGTTGAACACAAGCTCGGCAATGTAGCTCCAGACCATCGTAACGGGAGCGGCGCTGGTGTTAATCGTGGGCGGGGTCGCAGCGAATACAGAGAAAATGATGCAGGCCAGCACGATGATTGCGCCTTCCAAACACACGGCGGCATAGCTTTTGAGAAAGCTGCGCCCCACGTTCTGGCTCGGCTCCCCGGCGAAGGTGGATAGCGGCACCGGTGCGATGGCGGCGTACAGGTACAGCTTGAAAAAGCGCCCGTACACGGTCATGATCATCACAAAGGAAAGGACTGTGATAAACAGCCCCCCGATCAATGTCACCGCCCAGAGGGGGATGCTCTCGAAAAAGCCGCAGTCCTCCACCGCGTTCACGATCTCCGGGGGCAGCACCGTTTGCGATGCCGCCCCGAAGCCCGCCGCCGACATGATGCTGGAGATCACGCCCTGCACGATGTTGAACAGAGCCACCATCAGTTCCATGCCATAGGTCACGACGCCCTTGGCCAGCGCGAAGCGGATAAAGAGCTTCAGTGCAACCTCTGGGCGCTTGGTCTCCGCCAGACTGCCGCAGGTCTTCATGATGCCGGTGACAAAGAACAGCACCAGCAGCGCAAGCCCAACCGCTTGCAGGCCGCCGTGGACATTCCGCACTACAGCCCAGATCGCGCCACCCTTGAAGGATTCCGGTGACTGCGTGATGAGCTGCCAGACCTCGGCCAGCTTTTCATTCCATGTGTTCAGCGCGTTTTCCAGGTTCTGTACGACCCAGTTATCTGACATTCATGCGTCCTCCTTTCCGCAGAATGGGGCAACGCGGCGGAAGCCACCCTGCCCCTCTGCAAATGAGATCATCCGGTGATCAGAGTCAGGATCTCCTTGGCGAAGGTGATCACGACGCCGCCGGCCAGAGTCAGAAAACCGTTGGAGCGCTGGGAGGGATCATGGCTGGAGAAGGACAGACCCACCTGGACGATGCCCCAGCCCAGCAGGATCAGACCTACGGCGCGGATCAGGCCAAAGATGAAATCCGACAGGTTGTTGATGACCGTGATGGGATCGCCCGCGGCAAAGGCATGGATGCTCATGCCCGTCACGAGGGCCATCGCCAGCATAAGGGAGCTGTAGACGCGAAAGCCTTTCTTGACCTTCGCAGGCATGGGGAGCCTTGCGGTATTCCGGCTCTCATTCAGTTTTTTCATTGCGTTGTTCCTCCTGTAATCTGAAATATTCTTCCAACTCCTCCTCGGAGAGAAGATCGTATAAGGTCTCCGCTTCCTCAAAAGCAGAGGCGGACGCAGGCGAGGTGCCCGCGAGGGAAATGGTGGCGACGGCGTTTTCCGTGCCGCCGTGGAGATAGGGCTGTGCCTTTCCATCCGTGGTCAGCGCCACATTGGGGTGTTTGAGAATGTCGTACTTGGCGTCCATGACGGGCCGCTCGCCCCGGATGAAAAGAAGCGCCTTGCCGTTATCCAGCAGGCGCACCTCAGTGGCATCCATCAGCTCCCGTCCCGTGATCTGATAGTTGGTGCTATAGTTGCCGCTGCGCCCGGTGCTTTTCCCGTAGGTGTTGGTGTCGATGGTCTCCTTGCCCAGCAGCTCGGCCACATACTTGTGGGTCGATTGCTCATTTCCACCCAGGTACAAAAACTCATCGCAGTTGCCGACAATGGATTCCCACTGCTTCTCAAACAGGGCTTTGAGCTGCGCCAGGTTTTGAAGAATGATCGAGACAGATACCTCGCGGGATCGCATGACGGCCAAGATCTTATCGAAATCATCGGGCAGCGAGACGTTTGCAAACTCGTCCATGAGGAAATGCACATGCACGGGCAGCCGCCCGCCATACTTGTGGTCAGCCAGATGGAAAAGCTGTTGGAAGATCTGCGTGTAGAGGATCGAGACCAGGAAATTGAAGCTGGTGTCGTTGTCGGGGATCAGCGCGAACAGCGCCACCTTCTTTTCACCCAGACTGGGCAGATCCAGTTCGTCCGTGGCAGTCAGACCGGCGAGACTTTCCAGATTGAATTTTTCCAGCCTGGCGGCAAGGGTGATCTGGATGCTTTTCAGCGTTTTGGCGCTGCCGCTGTGGTAGTCCTTGTAATACTTCACCGCGATATGATCCGGGTTTCGCATCTCCAGGCGCTCAAACAGCTCGTCCAGCGGGGATTGATAAGTGTCGTCATCTTCGCGCACATCGGCGGCGCGCAGCATTTCCATGACCATGGGGAAGTTCTGCTCATCGGGTGGAGCTTCATAGTGGAGATAGAACACCAGGGCCAGAAGCAGCATGGAGGCCGCCGTGTCCCAGAAGGGATCATTGGACTGGCTGCCCTTGGGGGTCGTGCTCTTAAAGAGGTTGGTCACCAGGCGCTGCACATCGTTATCATCCCGGAGATAGACAAAGGGGTTATAACAGTGGCTGCGCTCCATGTTCAGCAGATCCAGCACCCGCACCTCGTAGCCTTTCTGCTCCAGGAGATAACCGGTATCTCGGACCAGCTCGCCTTTCGGATCGAGGACAACAAAGCTGGTGTTGGCCTGGCAGAGATTGGGCTTGGCGTAAAAGCGGGTCTTGCCTGCGCCGCTGCCGCCCACGACCATGGTGTTAAGGTTGCGGCGGTGCTTTCTGCCGTCCAGCCCCATGCCCACGCTTTGGGTAAAGAGCTTGTTGGCCTCCGGCTTTTTGGCCCGGTACTTCTTGTCAATGGCCTTAGCGTCGCCCCATTTAGCAGAGCCGTGTTCCTCCCCGCGCCGGTAGTTATGCCGGGTGGAGAAATAGATACCGAGGCACATTCCATATGCGAACAGAAAAAGGAGGACAGTTTTGAAGCTGTCCTCGCAAAGCTCGATATGGGTCGGGTCATTCACCGCCTCTGTGAACCGGGCGAAGATCTCCGGCAGGCCGCCGGACGCGGCGGGCGCGATCAGTAGCCCCAGCCAGACGACAGGGACGATTCCCAACAGGCACAGGATACGGACGGCCCGCTTATCTTGCTTCATCCCGGCTCCTGACCTTCTTGGTCGGCGCGTCGATGGTTTTCAGGAGGATCTCGTCTACAATATCTGTGGGACGATCCTCTCCGATCAGATCGTTGCGCATATCGTTAAGGGCGTTGATGACCACGCCGTGCTCATAGGGGTCGAGGGCAAGAATGCGCTTTTCTTCCTTTGCCATTTCAACGCTCCTGTTCTTTCGCGCGGGGAGCCTTGACCTGCTCCAGCGCACGGTTCATCCGCCCGGTGATGTCCTTGGCCGTCTCGCTGATCTCGTTCAGCGCAGCGCGGACGGTCTGCGGGCCGGCATCCCGGATGCTGTCCGGCAGGGCGGAGAAGTCATAGGCGCTCACATCCACGCCGTAGCGCTTGCAGACCACATAGGAGACGCTGTAGGCGGCGAAGCCCGCGCTTTCGCGGCTGTATTCCGGCGAGGAGAGCGCCAGCTCCGCATGGGCCAGTTCCTTGGAGAGACTGCGGAAAATATCATGCGCCTCCATGCCCCGCCGCACGAAGATGATCTTCTGCTCATTGTCGTAATACGCGCCCATGCCGCGCGGCAGCTCGTTAACGCCCTGGATGGGAACGGGAGACTTGTGGATCAGCGCCTTCAGAAGCTGCCGGTCGTCCACATTGACGGAGGCCGCCGCTTTAATTTTGGAGGTGGTCTGGGAAACATCGAAAACGTGCTTCACATTCCAACTCGTTCCGATGCTCCCGTCGCCGCGCTCATAGCTGTCGCCGGCTTCCAGGATCTTAATGTGATTTTCTCCCCGCCGGATGGATACACCGTCCTTCTTCCAGGCGTTGAAATCCTTGAGCTGCGTTGCCAGCGGTTTCTGTGCAAGCACAAGCAGGGCGTTGGTGGCCGAGTAGTGGATCAGGCGGCTTTTCACATCCAGAAAGTTTCTGTACTTGTCACCGTCCGTGCTGACCTCCTCGGTGGTCTTGTCTGCAAGCTCATAGACCTCCTGCCGTTCCGCCTGCTTTTTCTCTGCCCAGGCGTCCTTGTCAAAAGGGCGTTCCTGCTGCTCCGGCTGGGCTTCAGGTTCAAACAGATCGTCAAAAATGCTCATGCTGCTTACCTCGCTTTCGTTTTCGGTTTTTTCTTCTTCGGCGGCTGGATATGTTCTGCCGTCTGGGAGACCGGCTTTTCTTTCAGCGCCGGCTCCTTCACCGCAGCCTTTTCCGCCTCCTTCTGCTTCTGCCCGGCGCGAATCTCCCGCAGCTCCTCCCGGACGGAGGGGCGGGCTTCCGGCCTTTTAGCAGTACCCTCGGCGGCTTTGGGCGGCGTCTCTGAGATAGGCTCGGACAGAGGGGATTTTTCCGTCCTCGCCGCGGAGGGGTTTGGGCTGCTACGCTCCTCCTTCTGGATGGGCGCGCCCATCAGATCGTCCAGCAGACGATCCTCGTCCGCCTTTTCCGGCGCGGCCTTCTCCGGGACCGGCTGCGCCTCCGTTTTTTCGGCACGGGACTGTTCGATCTCGTGCTTGATGGACGCGGCGTCCACTGTGGCCAGCTTAAAGCGCTCCACGATGCGGTTGATTTTGCTGGCGTCCTCAGCGCGAACCATAATATCTACCAGCCCGTCTGCCGATGGCTTCTTATCCCGCAGCGCACAGTAGACCACGCCGTAACGCTTGGCCTCCATCATGAACTGCCGCAGATGCGCCTCCGGCAACGTGAACACCTTCAGCTCCTTGCCGGATTTGAGCATGGCGGTCAGGCGCTGATGGCCCTTGGTCTTGGTACGGTCCTTGTTTTTCAGAATGGTGTAGAGCGCGGCGGCGATATTCTTTGCGGCGGAACCGGTCAGCCGCAAGGCCACCTCCGTTCCCTCCAGAGACAGTCTAACGACTTGTTCTGCCGCGTCGCCTGAGCTGTTCATCTCGATTTTCCTCCTGTTCCTTGTTTCGTTCTTCTTCCTGGATCACGCGCAGCTTTTCCAGCATCACGCCGGAGCGCTCGGCAATATCGTCACACAGCCGCACCTCCTTCCTCAGTTGTTTCAGTTCCCCGGAGAGCCGGTCGATCTCAGCCTTGAGCGCTGCCTGTTTCCCTTCATCCGATTTCACAGCGACGGTCCGCTTTTTCTTATAAAGGCTTTTCCTCTGTGCAGTCACGTTCTTGATTTTTCTCTCCAGGTCGGTCTTATACGAAGAAAGCTGCTCGCCTGTGTCGATCTGACAGCGGGCCAGCAGCTTTGCTTCTTCGGATATGGCGTCCATTTTCAGCAGGTCCTCTCGGAGAAGAAAATGGAGGCGTTTGTTCTGCCGGGGCTTGTCCTTCGGATAGAAACCCAGCAGATAGCAATAATGAAAATATAAGGCGCGGAAGCCGGTAGCTTTTTTGACCGCCCTGATACTGCCCTTGATCGGAACACGCCGGGAACGACGTTCCGGCTCCGGCAAAGGCTTTTCCCTTGTCCGTTGGTTGAGGATGCGCTCCGTGATCCCTGTCACAGAATAGTCTGGGCCAAAGTGGCGCTCGATCCGGCAGAAGTAGGGAGAGCCCGGCGGCTTCAGATACAGGAGCTTTTTGACCTTTACCTCATAGCCGCGCTTCTTCAGATTGCTCCAAAACTGCTGCATGGTCATGGACTGGCGGATGGCTTCATCCACATCATCTCGAACAAGACCGGGCCAGGTAGGACGGTCATCCTGCTTCGCTTTCCATGCTGCGTAATGATCGGCTTTTCCCGGCTGTGGGTTTTCGATCACGGACAGGCCGTATTCCCGGCATAGCGCGTCCGACGCCTCGCGCATGGCTTTATAATCCTCGCCGGTGCGGTGGTATTTGAGGCCGTCCACAAAAGAGACTGTGTTCAGAACGAAGTGGTTGTGCAGGTGATTGGCATGATCCAGATGTGTGGCCACGATCACCTGATAGCGGTCACCCCAGAGTCGCTGCGCCAGCTTCACGCCGATTTCGTGGGCGATCTCCGGTGTGGCCTCGCCGGGGGCGAAGCTCTGATACCCATGATACGCCACGGTGCCGTCCTCTTTGCCGTATTGCTTCTTTACGGCCAACATCTCCTCGCGGGCGGTGCCGGGGTAGCAGTTGATACCGGATACGAAGCTCTGCAGCACCTCGTCGCTTTCGGCCTGCGTTTTCTCATTGTTGATCGCGTACTCGATCACATCACTCAGCCCCTGCGCCTGGGTCTTGGTCATCGCTGCCTTTTCGTAGAAGGCAGGGTTGGTCGTCTTATCCGGGTTTTCAATATAGATGACCACCTTACCCAGCCAGCCCTTAACCCGCCAGATCGAAGTGGTCGCCATCAGCGATCCAGCGGCATGGGCAGGATCACGGCGTCGGTGATCTTTCGGATAGCGGCCTCCAACTTCCGCACCTCCTCATCGTAGCGCTGGGCGTCGATCACGTTCAGCGTGTGTGCCTTCTGGGCGATCTGATTGAGGTTCCTGCCGATTCCGTGCAGCTCGCGCATCATACCGTAGTAGTCCGGGGGCGGCGCGTCCTTCGGTTGGAAGCCGTTGACCAGGTGGCGCAGGAATGCCTCGCGGGAGAGCCCGCTGCGCTTGACCCTCTTATCCATCAGCTCCTTTTCTTTCCGGTCGAGCCAGAACTGAATCCGTATGTTGCGCTTTCTCATTCCCATTCCTCCTCGTCGTCATAGTCATCGCGGCGGTTGATCTGGAGCATGCACATGAGGGCAATTCCAAAGAAGCCGCCGAACATGCTGCCGAGCATAAACCATAAAACTGCGTGCATAACATCTTCCTTTCTATCTGGGGGTGCGGGGGCTTTGCCCCTGCTTTGGCCTTTGTGGGAGTACAAAGGCGATGCTTGCTGGTATGTTGCAGATCCGTTCTCCCTTTCGGTCGAATCAAAAGTGAAGCCGACTGAAAACAGTCGATCACCGATCTGCGCTTCGAGCCTTCGTCTTTGACATGGGCATACCCAGCCTTAAGCAAAGGCAATCATTGTAATCTTTGCCCTCGGGCGGGGATCGTATGCTGACCTCATATTCCGCCGCAAGCATGGCCTGCAAGGCCTCTGCTGCCGTGCGCCCCGCGTAGTCGTTGTCCAGACGGAGAACGATCTTCCGAATACCTGGTTGGTCGCGGAGAAACTGCGTCAGCGCCAGAGGCAGCGAGCTTTCCTGCAGCTCTTTTCGCGGGCGGTATACGCCGGCCAGAGAAAGCATGTGATCACCTCGCCAGTTTCGCCCCGCCAGCTTGCACAGGGTGGCGAAGGATAGCAGGTCAATGGCGCTTTCAAAGACGTGCACGGTGTGGCTGCTCCCCTCGGCCGGGATGCTGAAAGAGTAGCGCTTATCGCTGCCGGAAGCCTCGCCTTTGAAATCCGAAGTCGTTCCGCGCAGATTGGCATAGCGCGGCTTTCCGCTGCTGTCCTGCCCGACGAACACGACGTTATGATATTTCTCGCTCTCATACAGCCGCCCAGTGCGGATGCAAAAGTCGATCAGCTCACGGTCGATCCCTCTTCCTACCAGGTAGTTTGCAGCGCGTGTGTTGCTGCGGCTGGCCTCTGGGAGAAGAAGGCTGCGCTTGGGTGGCACTCTGGCCGGGGGAGGCACGGCTGGTAGATCCACGCTTCGGCCAATGATTGCTTCAACAGCCTCGGTGAATGGGAGGCCCCTGACCTTAATGAGATAGTCCAGAGCGGACCGTCCGCCGATATTCCGGGAGAACCAGTACCATTTGCCGTTGGAGATTTTCAGACTGTCGTGCTCGCGGGTGCAGTAGGTCCCGCCGCCGAAGTGAACAAGCTCCTGTGGCTCGTAGGTGCTGAGGTACGTGAATAGGTCCATCTGCTTGGCCTTTGCCACCACATCCGGCGCAATAAAGGACATAAAAAAGCCCCCTTTCCATAGCCATGGATTGCCCCTGGCGGAGCTGGCTATGTAAAGGGGGCTGAAAAACATAAAAGAGCCGGTTTCCCGACTCCGTCAAAATGTGTTCGGTTGTATGACTCCTTCATTGAAAACTTGCGATGTTTTATGCGTAAGTTTTCAATAGCACATAGAGGCCGATTATCTGCATATAATTAGCGAAAAGATATGCAGATAATCGACCTGTCGATTATAATGCCCCGATCTCTTTCAGATAGGCATAGGCGTCTGTGTGTCCGCGGAAATAGATGTGACGACGTTCCATGCTCTCCAGTTTCCGTGTCAGTTGCACAGCCTGGGCAAGAACTTCGTGTTCCTCTGCGGAGAGCTTGATCGCCCCCTCGCCCTCCAGTATCGTGTCAATAAAAGGATGTTGCTGCTTGATCTCGGCCAGTTCCCGATACAGCGCGACATACTCCGCATCCGTTTTGCGGAGATCCACCACAATATCGCTGTCAATTTCGGAGAAAGACATCTTCAGACGATCCGGCAGATCAGGATAGAATTCACTCATGTTCCAAGACTCCTTTTTTTGACATAGTATAACCACATCAGCACGAAAACTCAAAGCTGCAATGTCTCCTGCTGAGCGAGATTAAGCACGGGTACGCCTTTTCGCATGGCATATTGGACGGTTTCGTATGCGCCGCCAAAGTCGCGGTGAACACAGGCAAGCAGCACGTCGCTCCGATCCACCATCCAGCGATTGCGTTTATGGATCGCGGCCTTGGGGTGGATGTCTGCCAGTTCTATGGGGATCATAACATCATCGAAAGAGCTTTCATAGTAGTTCCTGTCGGTATTCAATCGGTTGGACATATAGGGCAGAACCAGAATCAGGCGGATCTCCTTGTCGTGGTGCCGGTGCTTGGCGGCACGGACCGCTGAAGCGCATTTACTGTCAAACTCGCCCATACCGCCCGTGTAGAAGACGAAGGTTTCATCCCTTGCGATAAGCCCGTCAAGCGCCGTCTCAATCTTTCTGTCGGCATCAGGGAGAAAAAGATTTCGGTGCCCGGCGAAGGTACAGCTCAGCATAATAAGGACCTATTTTTTCATGAAAATAATCTAACACCGTAGTCTACGGATAAAGATTATTATAATACACTCGCCCCGTGATTACAATAATGCCAGACCATCACGGGGAGGCACTTATGGAGCTGGACTATAAAGCAATCGGAAAACGCATCAAGATCGCTCGAATCAATGCAGATATGACGCAGGAAATGCTGTCTGAGGCGGTAGAGCTTTCCCCGACGCATCTGAGTAATATTGAAACCGGGACGACGCATGTAAGCCTCTCCGCCATAGTCAGCTTGGCCAATGCGCTGTCCGTCACGGTGGATGATCTCCTTTGCGACAGCGTAATCAAAGCACGTCCGCAGATCGAAGGCGACATCGCCGCTGTTCTTGCCGATTGCGACGACTATGAGATCCGTATGATTCGCGATGTGGCAAGCGCCCTGAAAGAGACGCTTCGCCGGAATGAGAATCTGCGGAAATAAAACCGATCATTGCCGGCTTCCGATGGGGCCTCACAATTCAAATAGGAAAGAAAAAACCGATCGCCTTCAGTAGAAAGACGATCGGTCATTTCTATTTCTTTGTCAGCGCGCCCTTGTTTTCTTAACACTGGTTTATAGAACTCACTTGTAAAGCAATTCCAGATAGGCCGGGATCTTCCCTGCGCAATATAAGGGGAGATTGAGCAAACGGTAGGGATGTCCCGGAACACCATCCTTTTCAGGCGTCTGTGTTTCCAGCAGCGAGTATTGCTGATCGTACAACCGGATCGCAAAGGGCTCGCCGCCGTTGTCGATGAACTGATGCAGGGAGCGAAGGGTCCCGTCCTTGCCGGATTTCACCTCAGTGGGAAGCATGTGCCCCTGCCAGGAAATCATAAAATCAATTTCCGCATTGGATTGCTTTTTCTCCTTCACCCAGAACGTGGGCACGTTCAGCTCACGAGAGCTCTGGCAAAGCAGTTCCTGCCAAACCATTTGCTCGGCAAGCGTTCCCCGGTAAACATCAGACAGCTTGATGTCCTGGAAATACAGGGCCTGTATGCCGAGGCTGTAATTGATCAGGCCGGAGTCCAACACCTGTAGGCGGGGGCGGAGCTTTTTGTCCGGATAGATCGGCAACTCATACTGTTTGACGGGGTAGCGCAGATATAGCAGCATGGCGCGCTCCAGCTTCCTCATGCTGTTGCCCACGTCTACAGAACGATAACCGCTGTTTCCGAACTTTTCAAAGGTGATCCGATTGCCGCTTTCTTTCGGCGCCGTTTCAATGACATGCCGGATCACGTCGCCCTCGTGGGTGGTGGAGGCATATTTACTGACGTCATCCTTATAGGCCGTCAGCAGGCTGGAATACACCGGCGAGAGCTGAGAGAGATCCCGCGTTTCCACATAGCGGCTGACCGCCTCGGGCATGCCGCCAATGAACGAATACAAACGAAACAGACGGGACAGCTTGTCATGCGCCAGGGAAGGAACCGGTGTTTGACGGTAGAAGCCCAACGCGGTCTCCTCTCCAAGTGCCATCAGGAATTCCTCAAAGCACATCGGGAACAGATACAGGTATTCCACCCGCCCGACCGGAAAGCTGATCTTGCGCTTTTCCATCATGATTTCCAGCAGAGACCCTGCGCTGATCACATACAGCTCCGGGAGTTCCTCATAGAAATAGCGCATGAGCATGACTGCGCGGGCAGAGTATTGGATCTCATCAAGAAACAAAAGGGTTTTGCCCTGCCGCTGAATGCCTTTTTCAAGGCAGATATATTGGATCAGATCTTGGACGGAAAGATCATTTTCAAACAATCTGCGATCCTGATCGACCTCAAGGTTGAGATAGATAAAGGAATCAAAGCTCTTGCCGAATTTCTTGATCAGCGTTGTTTTCCCGGTCTGGCGCGCGCCGCGCAGCACCAAGGGTTTTCTATAAGACGAATGTCTCCACAAATCAAGATCGCGCTCAGCATTCCGATAGAAATCCATAGCAAAGCACCTCGCTTTTCAAAGTCAAGGCAATTTTAACGCCTCCCTCCATCAAAGTCAAGGCAATTTATGCCGAATCATTGACCAGAGTCAGCCCATTTGAGAAGCTCATGTCACGCCATACCGCCATTCATCATATTCTTCCCGTGTGAGTTTCCCGGAGGCCAGCTGATCCCGCATGATCTGCCATAGGAACAGCATACAGTAGAAGTGCGTCACACCCTGGCTGGGAATGTCGATCTGCACACTTGTTACAGAGCCATGCTGGGACAGTCTCAGATCATAGCGATCCTCCAGTGCAAATAGGAGTTGCAGCAGCGCGGCGGGAGCGTCGAGATCCGGCACCATCAGAGCTTCGGGGGAAACCTCCAACACCGCTGCCAGGGCATAGAGCGTTGTCTCTTTGGGACTTCGGCAGCCGCTTTCGTACTGCGCGATCCGCACATCGGCGGAGGCGGGCGAGAAGCCCACCTCCGTCCCCAGCTCACGCTGGGTCATGCCCCGGCGCTTGCGATGGAACTTGATTCTTTCACCGACACTCATGGCGATCCTCCTTTTTTTGGTCGGCCAGGCCGCCTTCATCGTCCTCCCGATCTCCGTCGACGATCTCATTCTCCCGCTTATCCATGTTCAGCGAGATGTTAAGCTCATCCAGACGGGCCATCTTCCGCTTCAGCTCTTCCTCCTGTGGGAAGGGCTTCTCCACCTCCGCCTTGGCATTGTCCAGCTGCGCCCGCACGTTTTCCAACTGCGCCTCGGCGTTATGCATACGATCCTCAAAGCCATCCAGCAGATGATCCAGGCGCTGGATATTGCCGTAAATATCTGTGCCCAGTGCGGTCGTGTGCGTCAGGCTGCCTTTCAGGGAGATCTTGTACTCCTTACTGAAGCTGTCAAAGAACAGCTCCATAGCAAAGCCCCGATACTGTCCGATCGGAACAGTATCGGGGCTGGTCATATTCTGGCAGGCTTCCAGAATAGCGGAGCCTGCCGCTTTCTTTTCGGTGTAGGTCGTTCCCTCCACGATCATGGGGGAAAAGCCGTCCTCGTTGGGGTGCGTGTTTTTGGCCAGCCTGATCATATCTTCCCTGTAGCCTTCGATCCGCTGTTCATAGGAGGAAATCTTCTGCGGAAATTCCTTGATGATCTGATCCTCCAGCGTGTATCGCTGGCTCAGATGGTTGGCCTTCAACAGCTTCAGACGTGAAACTGCCACATCCAGATCCATTTTCTCCTTGATCTCCGGATTGCCGCTGCAGAGGGCCTTGATCTCGGCGTAGCTGAGCGCCGTCTCGTCAATATCCTCCGCCGAGCGTACCGGGGACTTGCTGGTCATGATCTGCCCGATAAACTTCTGTTTGGATTCCACCAGTTGATACAGATAGCTGTCGAAGGTGTTCTCGGTCACATAGGTGAAGATCTCCACTTCCGGGTTTTCGTTACCCTGGCGAATGATGCGGCCTTCCCGCTGCTGCAGATCCGCCGGACGCCAGGGGCAATCCAGGTGATGCAGGGCGATCAGTTTTTTCTGTACGTTGGTGCCGGCGCCCATCTTCTGTGTGGAGCCAATGAGCACACGGATCTGCCCGCTGCGGACCTTGCCGAACAACTCCTTTTTCTTGACTTCGGTGTTGGCCCCATGGATATAGGCTATCTCTTCAGCTGGTATGCCAATAGCGATCAGTTTGTCCCGGATGGCATCATAGACGTTAAAGTGACCGTCGTTATGCGGGGTCGAGAGATCGCAGAAGATCATCTGTGTTGAGCGCTGATCGGCGGTGCGTTGCCAAATTTCAAAGACATTCTGCGCACAGGCGACCACCTTGCCGGTTTCACTCTCCGGAAGCAGCTCATTCATCAGCCTCTGATCCAGCGCCAGCTTGCGACCGTCATTGGTGATAACCAGCATGTTGTCCTGCGAGGAATTGACCATGCCGCTGCGCACCTTTTCGGCGCGCTCGGCCAGCCCATCCACCATTTTCTTTTGCAGCTCTGAGGGCTTCAGCACCACATTATGATAGTTGGCTTTCGGCACCGGCAGCTTGAGCATATCTGCTGTCTGGATGTCCGCAATCTCCTTGAACATAGTCATGAGCTCCGGCAGATTGAAGAACTTGGCGAAGCGGGTCTTGGCACGATAGCCTGTACCCTCTGGGGCAAGCTCAATGGCCGTGACCGTCTCTCCGAAGGTCGAGGCCCAGCTGTCAAAGTGAATGAGATCGTTGCGGCGCAGGGTGTCATACTGGAGGTATTTTTGCATGGTATACATCTCCACCATTGTGTTTGAGATCGGGGTGCCGGTCGCAAACACTACGCCGCGGCCACCTGTCAGCTCGTCCAGGTATTGGCATTTCATATAAAGGTCGCTGGACTTCTGCGCCTCTGTTTGGCTGATGCCGCCCACATTTCGCATTTTGGTAAAGGCGGCGAGGTTCTTGTAATAGTGTGCTTCATCGATGAACAGCCGGTCAATACCGAGCTCCTCAAAGGTCACCACATCGTCCTTGCGGGACTGATCGTTGAGCTTTTCCAGCTTGAGCTGTACCTGCTTTTTGCTGCGTTCCAACTGCTTGATGGAGAAACGGTCGCCCCGATTGCGCTTCACCTCCATGATGCCGTCCATGATCTCGTCCATTTGCTGCTGCAGCATTTGCTGTTGACGCTCAAAGGAGAGCGGGATCTTTTCCAGCTGGCTGTGTCCGATGATGATGGCGTCATAGTCGCCGGTGGCGATGCGGCCGCAGAAGCGCTTGCGATTCTTGGCCTCAAAGTCTTTGGCTGTGGCCACAAGGATATTGGCGCTGGGGTAGAGCTGCAAATACTCCGAAGCCCATTGTTCCGTCAGATGGTTCGGCACCACGATCAGACTCTTTTGACAGAGCCCCAGGCGCTTGCTCTCCTGTGCCAGCGCTACCATAGTAAAGGTTTTGCCCGCGCCGACCACATGGCCAAGCAGTTCATTTCCACCGTACAGCCCGCGGGCGACGGCGTTGAGCTGATGCTGGCGCAGGCTGATCTCTGGGTTGATCCCGGCCAGGCTCAGATGGCTGCCGTCATACTCACGGGGACGGACAGAGTTGAACTTCTCGTTATACAGCCTCGTCAGCCGTTCCCGTCGGGATGGGTCTTTCCAGATCCATTCCTGGAATGCCTGCTTGATCAGTTCCTGCTTGGCCTGCGCGATGGCGGTTTCTTTCTTGTTCAGCACCGGTGTCCGCTTGCCGTCTGCATCCTCGATATAGTCGAAGATGCGCACATCCTTCAGGTTGAGGGTCTGTTCCATGATCTTATACCCGTTGATGCGGTCGGTGCCGTAGGTGTTGAACGCGCGGACGTTGCCTCTGTCGCCGGATTTGCCTTCGATGTTCCACTCTCCCGTGTAGGCGGAGAAATGGATCTTGATCTTCCACCGGGCATAGTAGGGTGTTCCGAACAGCTCATACATGAAGTCCTCATAATCCTCCGGGGGTATCCAGGTCGCGCCGAGACGGACGGAGATCTCTGCAGCGGTCAAATTGACCGGCTGCACCTTTTCCAGGGCCTCTACATTGGGGGCATAATTTTCCGGGTCTTGTTTTGCCTCCCGTCGCGCCTCTCTCAGCTTTTCACGGACGTTACCAGAGAGATACTCGTCCGCGGGCAGGTATTTGGGTTGACCGTTCCCGGAGCCCGCCTCGTAGCGAGGATTGATGAAGATGACGCCCCGGAGGTCCGAGACGATTTCGGCCTCAGAGCGGTTGGTCAACTCCATCATATAGTCCATATCCACCCGTGCTTTTTCGGCCAGTGAGACAGCCAGCGCTTCGGAGGACGTGTCCACATGGGTGATCTCCACCCGTTGCTTGATGGTGCGCTTGGAGAACATATCCGCTTTGCGGAGGAAGTTGCCTTCGTCATCCATCACCTCCAGGGAGGACAGCAGGAAGAAAGAATTGTCTGTGCTGAATACGGACCGGTTGGCGCGGGAGTTGATGATGCCGTACTTGGTGCTGAAATCGTCATACAGGGCATTGAGCTGTGCTTGCTGGGCTTCGATCATGGTATCCGGGTAGTCTTCCGTCTGGTATTCGATCAGACGGCGAACACAGTCACGAATCCCGATCAACCCCTTGATGCGGTTCTCGGCAGTGACAGAAGCATTGACAGGTGACATGCGGCTGTTCTCCCGGAAATGCACCTTCCCGTCCACCAGCGTAAAGCTGAAATTGCGGACGCCGGGGTCGGCGGGAATAGAGAGGTCTTCTTCCTCGTCGGCCAGTTCTTCTGCCTCGTACTCAGTGATGCTGCCGTTGATGCCCTGGATGGCCTCGGACAACAGCTGGCCGAGCTCCTGATCCTCATAGGGAAGGCAGGCTGTTTCCGGCCCGTAGGGGCCGCTGATCTCCTTCATCTCACCGAGGATCATCTCCGGATGATCGGCGAAATATTGGTTCATTTTCAGCCCACTGGCGTCGGTATTGAGATCCACCCAGCTCGGTTCATCCAAAGTGAGGGTGTCCCGTTTCTGGAAAAAGAGAATGTCCGAGGTAACGTCGGTGCCGGCAGCGGCCTTGAAGGTGTCGTTGGGGAGCCGGATAGCGCCAAGCAAATCTGCCCGCTGAGCGATATACTTTCGCACCACGGGGCTTTCCTTATCCATCGTGCCCTTGGAGGTCACGAAAGCAATGATGCCGCCCGGCCTCACCTTGTCCAGCGTTTTGGCAAAGAAGTAGTCGTGGATCAAAAAGTTGTTCTTGTCATAGCGTTTATCCGACAGCTTGAAATTGCCGAAGGGGATATTGCCGATGGCCACATCAAAAAAGCTGTCCGGCAGCTCCGTTCTCTCGAAGCCCTGGACAGCAATAGAGGATGTTTGATAGAGCTGCTGTGCGATGCGCCCGGAGATTCCGTCCAGCTCCACACCGAAGATACGGGAGTCGGCCATGCTCTCCGGCTTCATGCCCATAAAGTGGCCGATGCCGCAGGAGGGCTCCAGCAGGTTCCCGTTTTGAAAGCCCAGATTCTCCAGCGCCTGATACATGGCGCGGATCACGACAGGCGGCGTATAGAAGGCGGTCAGCGTGGACTCTCTTGCCGAGGAAAGCTCCTCGTCGGTCAGCACCGCCCGCAGCTCCGGATAATGCAGGTTGTCCTCGTTGAAATAGTCCGCCAGACCGCCCCAGCCCACGTACTCCGACAGTACGCTCTGCTCGATGCTGTTGGCCAGCCGATGCTCACTCTCCAGCTTCTTCAAAAGCTGGATGGCGCGGATGTTGTGATAAAAGCGATCCAGAGGCGTACCCACGCCGATATCGTCCTTTTCAATACGGAAGTCGAGGCGGCGCTCTGCGGGGATCTCCGGGTAGAGCATGGTCGGAGCCAGCTTGGCGCGAGGCTTCGGCGCAGGCGGGGCAAGTACGGTTTCTTTTTCAGCCGGTTTCTCCTGCGGCGACAGATTAACCGGTTCCGGGTTTCCTTCCTCAAAGGCGAACACATTTTGACCGGTCCTCTCGGAAAGGTCCGCAGCCAGCATGGCCTGCCGCAGCATCTCATCTACACGGCTTTCCGGCGGCTCCCGCTCCGGCTCTGTTGAGGGGAGCCGCGCCGTGATGGCTTCCACCACCGCTGCGATCTCCGAATTGTCCCAGTCCTCAAATTCCTTATAGTCCTCAACCAGCGTATCCACGCCGTCGCGGCATTGGAGAAAATCCAGACTGCCGGGCATAGGGCTGCTGTTCTGGATGCCCAGCGCTTTCAGCTTGTCCGAGGGAAGTGCTGTGTAAGCGGCGTATGCCTCCTCCAGCGTGGCGTAGGTTTTCAGTTCCAATGTGCCGAGAACCTGCAAGTCCGTAACCACATAAAAATGGTCAATGAAGCTGCCCGCCTGCGGCTCCTCCACGATCTGAAGATACTGGTCATTCAGAGGGTTTTCCGCGACCATTTGGAGGAAATCTGCCTGGCTGTACTCCGTTTGCAGCAGAGGGAAGCGCACATCCTGCAGCACCACACTGTCCGAGCCGAAGAAAACAACCTCATACTCCTGCGTCCCGATGTGTACGGTCGCGCCCGGCGCAATACGGTACTCCATCTTCGGCGGGGGCGGCGGGTTCAGTTCCTCCTCTGTAGGCTCCAACGGCTTGGCAATATCGCTGTTCAGAGCGTCAAGGACCGCCTCGCAGCGCGCTGTCAGATGCGTATGATCCGCTATGATTGTCTCCATGGCGGCCCGCATCATGGGCAGAATGAAATCACCCTCACTGACACGGGCGTACATTTTCTTGTCTCCGGTCGTGAAGGCAGACACGCAGGAGACCAAATACCAGCGATCCGGGAGTCTGTTTGTCTCGCCAAGGCTATCCAGATAATCCCCGTACTCTTTGACGACCGCTTCAAACTCGCTGGCAATACGGCCTCGTTCCGTTCGGATACCTTGTTCCGCCAGATAAGCGGGATACGCATCTTCTTCGGCTTTGCTCAAATACCGTTTCGCAGCAATCAGCTCCCGGATGCGTTTTTCAACCTTCGGCCAGCGCATGGTAAAGGAATCCTTGCCCGGAAGATATGGCTTGATGGTGATTCCCGTGGAATCATGATCTTCCCAATACCCTGTTCCGGGGATGGCGTCTGAATAGCCGCCGACGCCATATTCGTTTTTAAGAAATTTGACATTATCTTCCGCACTCTCGCCCTTTTGAAACTGCTCATAAATGCGGAACTTTGCATGAGAGTAACCACTCCCATGCGTGAGAACATAGTCGATGGCGGCCTGTGGCAGAATGAAACCGGTGTTTTTCTCAGCCTGGGCCTCCGCCAGCATGGAAATCTGCTCGCCCTCGGTGGGCAACGGGCGCTCATCCGGCGAGAGCCACTTCTCGGTCAGAATCATGCCATGAATCATGTCTGCCACAAACGGCCAGCGGATATATACCTCCGCTTCACGATTCTCATAGTTGCCCCGCCATAGAAGCAGGAGATCGTTATAGGCCCGGTAGCCTGCCGCCTGGCCGTTGGAAAGCGTCTTTTCGACTGACATGCCGTCAAAATAGGACTTGATGAAATTGCCGCGTTCTTCCCGATCCTCATGTTCGGATAAGTACGCGGCAATGGTCACTCTATGATCTTTTATGGCATCGCTTATGCGGATCAGTTCCTGCTTCTCCGTGCCCTGATGATAATACGTGATCTCCGTGTGGGTGTCAAAATCATGCCCACTTACCTGTAGATCAGCTCCGCCAGGATCGTCTCCTCGGCCCTCTGCCGGATGCTGTTCATCCGCTGCACCCAGGTCATCTGATCCTTCGCTTTCAGCTCCTCCGTCACGCCTTCGGCTCTCGCCATCTGCGCCGTGATCGCTTCCAGCCGGTTCAGCGCTTCCTTCTCGATCTCCATCAGATGCTCCGTCAGCTTCCCGCCGGTCAGCAGGTTCGTGTAGGTCACTCTGCGGTGCTGCTGCAGATACCGGCGTCTCATCAATCCGTATTTCCCAAGGGTCACCTCCGGCTCGTCCGGGGGCAGCAGATTGGGCAGACGGTATCCGCTCTCCGTTCTGTAGCTCAGTTCGCTCATGGTCTTCGCTCCTTTCGTTGTTGGTATCTCTGAGAACAGGATACTCGTCCTCCGGGATCTCCGCAAATGTGCGATTGCTGCTCCGCGGCAGTCGCTCCATCGCGCGCACGGTGCGGGCAATCTCGGCGAGGCACATTTGGCCGATGTCGCCAGTGGCCACGCCCAGCGCGTTCAAGGTGTCGCGCGTGTTGAAATCTACAATGCCGCGGAAATCGTCATTGGAGAAGTAGATAGTGGGATCGACACCGCAGCGAGCCAGAAGCATATACCCGACGCTGTTGATTAGGAGCGTCCGATACCGCACCTCCAGATTCAGATCATCCAGTTCTTCCAAAAAGCTGCCGTCCTTATACCGATGCAGCTCCTGCAAATAGTCTGCCATGTTGTCTTCCACGGCATTTTTTGCTGCGGAGAGCAGCGCCGGCGCAAAAGATAGCTTGTTTTCCAATTCGCCAAAGCTGTTCTCCAACGCATCCGTGACGGTGCCCTCATACTCCCTGCGCATTTGCCAGATCGGGACGCGATTGGCGAAGCGTCCAGGATGCGTATCAGAGACATCAAAGTAATATTTCAAGCGGACACGGCTGGTCGTGTCCGTGTTGAAAACGGCGATGCCGGTCGCCCCGCGATTGACCCAGCGCCCAAACTGGCGATTCCATTTCTCAATCTCCAGCACGGCGGTGGCGTCCGGGCGCTGGGCAAAAAGCAGAAGCTGCTCATCGAAGCTGAGACGGTAATTGCGGCAGACTGTGGACAGGAATCGCTGCCATTGCTGCGGCTCTGTCACGCTCTGTCGGGTGCGCTCATACAGCTCGGTGATCAGCTCGTATTTTTTAGCCATCGCTTAATCCTCCTTTTCCTCAGACTCTCTTAGAAATAACAATCATTCACTATGCCGCAGTCGCTATAATACGGGCAGCCGCCACAACCATCTTCCCAGCGGCATGTGTACCGATCCTCACAGGAATCGTACCTGCCATAATCTCCATAAACGTCGTCTTCCTCGCCGCTTTCCTCATCCCAGTCGTAATCGAGATCTTCGTCGCTCTCATCATCCCAGTAGGCGGCCCGGTTGTTCTGATGCTCTTTGTGCTGCTTTTTCAGATATTCTTTTAACCTTTTAAACATAGAAACTCCTTTGTCATAGTCTCTCCGGAGGATAGGACTGCCTCACCCGGGGAATAGAAAACCCGTAGACTTGGGCGATCTCGTCGCCCAGCCTGCGGGTCACTCTCGTTATATCCGCACGGGTGGCAATCCCTCGATACAACTTTTCTTTCAGAAGGTCGATTTGACTATCTCTTACGCCATCCTTATACGCACGGTAAAGGTAGTGATTGGTGCCATCATGGTGAACGGCGTCGCATCGCAGATCGCCCAACTTGTCCACATACCAGGTGCTGTAGTCTGTGTCGGCATAGAGACAGTCCCGGATGTTGCCGCTCCGGATCTCCTTGTACCCACTGCGACGTCCGTGCCAGAGGCCAAGATCTCCGATCACAAGAATGGGGCCGCTGAGCTGAATGTTAAGATTGGTGCGCTCATCGTCCAAATAGTCACCGTTTATTTCATACATGAGGGCAATGCGCTGCTCTTCTGTCAAATCTGGATATTCTGCTTCAAGGTCATCTCGCCAATCCTCATAGTCCAGAGCATAATTGCTCCAAATAATATGGCGATCATCGCTCATCTCGCATCACCACGATCCTTGTGTTTTGGCTTGATTGCATTCCCTTCGGCGTCGTAATTCCGGGGATCTGCAGCAGGGGTATCCCAGCCAAACATGGAGCCAGCGGACATAGCCGCCTCCTGCTGCTTGCTGACGCCCAGCTTTCGATTGAGAAGATCGGCTGCTTTGCGCGCCAGAGACGGGGCGCACTCATTGTCTGTTACAAGATAGCCGCTCTTTCCGCGCTCAATGGCGATGACCTCGCCAGTGGATTGCAACACACTGAAGCAGCGCTCCGGCAAAGAAGAACGAAGCGGAATGACGGTGTTGCCCGCCATTTTCATCCTTTCGGCAAATTCGCAGATATGATAGAGATTGTCGCCGACCTCCACATGGTAGTCGTCGATATAGCGGCATGCATAATCGCGTGTTGCCTGCCCCTCACGAATCATGCGGATGCTGTCGCCGTCCTCAAGGCGGAACTTTTCCGTGTAATCCGGCGTGATGAAACGGATGCCTTTCGCGGCGTGGGCCAGATGGCGATCCAGCCAGTCTCTCTTGAAGCAGTAGCAGTACAGGTTGTACTCGCCCTTGTTGGGATTAAGCCGGAGCATGAAGGTGTAGGACGGAGTATCTGCCCGAAAGCCAAATTCCCGATCATTCCCGTAATCGCTTTCTGGGTGGCTGTAGCAGAACTTGGACAGGCAGCGGCGATTCTTCAGGATGCTTCCATACTGATCGTCAAAACGCAGAGCATTGATGACCTCGTCGAATTCATCTTTGAAATCCTGCGTTTTCAGATCGTCCCAGTGACCTGTCCACGAGGAGAGAAAGGCCTCTCCGTCGCTGTCCAGATCGCCGCGCAGATGGCCGATGCAGCCGGCTTGTCCTTCAATCTGACTGCTCTGGGAATAGCTGTACATCCGCTCCTGCGGTGTCATGGGTCTGATGGTAAGTTCCATTATCGTTCACGCTCCTTATTGGATTTGTGTTGTTTATTTTGTAGCGCCGGCAAGAGATGCCGCTTGCGGAAAGACCAGTATTCCGGGTGATTTCTCTGAACGCTTGCGTCGATCACGCTTTCAAATTTGCCCGGAGGGAAATGCTCGTTGACAGGAGCCTGATACAACTTTCTGTCCATCAGCTCCCGGATGACAACCTGCGCGTCACAGTCTTCCTCAAAGCAGAGATAGCTGCCGTCGGCGAAGCCGCACTTTATTGCGGCGCCGGAAAGCACATTTCCTGCAACGATTTGATGAACCATGATGCCGCCATGACTTTCTGTGACGACAGAGAAAACGCCGTCGCAGAGCGTATTGCAACTCTGAACCTTCCCCCAGGGGGAATAGCCGGGCTCCATCACTTCCTTTGAGTTCAGTACGTCCTGAATCTCTGCAACTCTTTCTGCCGCGCGCTCCACCAAATCTTTCTGGGCGCTGACCAGATTGCTGTAGTAATGGCCCCAGTAATAGTTGCCGTTGAAGCATCTCCAGGTGACAAAATCATTGGGAATATGCTGGCTGACGCCAAGGACAAATTCGGCGTCCCCTACATGGAGAGAGTCCGTAATGATATATCCGGCATTGATTCTCAGCCCCATGTCAGCGCGCCCCCTTTTCTTTTCCACTTTTGCTCTTTTCAGCCTGCTGAATGGCAGCAAGACCGTCTTTTGCCCATTGAGGTAGCGTATCCGGCTCCATCGTGCCGAGCACGTCGCGGCGCTCAAAGCGGCTTTCTTTACCTGTGAGAAGATCGGTGCAGAAGCAGGCCGAGCCCCGGCTGTTAGGCGAGGCTCCGAAGCCGCCCGTACAGAGCTTGAGCTGGTGGGTGGCGGCTCGGTATTCCCGCCGCAGTACCTCCGGCTTGATGACGATGACCTTCCCGTGGAGATCGTCCTTGCTGCTGATCCCTTCACATTGCGCGGCAGTAATGATGCTGTTACCGTCCAGCCTGGCACGCTCATTCAACAGCGCCTGCCTCGTTTCCTCGGCCTGCTTTGCAATGCGCTGTCCGTACTCCTGCGCGATCTCGCAGAAGTCATCCCCGCCAACGGCATCATAAAAGCGGGCGACGATCCCGTTGTCCTCGCAGAAAGCGCACATGTACGGCAAGCCGCTTGTGTCTTTCGGATTCTCGCCCAGGACGATTTCCCGATCCCCGATCATCATGGACTGGATGATTTCATAATCCCCGGCCATGCGCTTATCAGCCATGACTCTGCCCTGCGCTTTCGGTTGCCCGCAGGAACTCCTCCATCCAGAGGGCTCTGCGGATGGTGCTGTGTTTGCCCACCAGCTTTTTCTGGAGGCACAGGACCGTGCGGATGTTGGGGACGGTGATGCCCGGAATTTCTACCATTTCCTCGGTGGAGACCGTCAGAATCTGCGCGGGCGCATAGCCCGCCTGGGCAAAGATGCGAAACAGCCGTTTTTCATATCTCTCTCGTTTCATGACTATCGCTCCCTTCTTTTGAGATATGTAAAAAGGGCGGCC